>NZ_JARVXG010000047.1 GCF_029848115.1 Methanobacterium formicicum
TTTGTGACTTAAGTCACAAAAAATTGTATTAAATATATGGTATGGTGAACCCATTAACTAAATGTAATGCTAAAAATTGTGAGTATATCTAAAAATTTAGGAACGTTTATATTATAAGTATCCCAGTAGTACTTACAGGTCTAAAGGGGATAATGATGAACGACAACAATAATGGTTGGAATGATCAAAACCGGATGAAAATATTGAAAAATGAAATATCAAATCTAAAAAAGGAAATCGCCTTTAAGGATGAAATCTTTGGCATCACCCCTAACTACATCCTAATAATTGGATTAGACGGTGAGATCTTAGAGGTGAATGGCTCTGTAAAAAATTTGAATTACCGGGTAGATGACGCCGAGATTCCAGCCCAGCTTTCACAGCTCAACATTATACCTTCCAATGAATTTTATAAGTACACTCAATCTATTGATTCTATTTTTAATAACAAAATTAATGAACCCTTTGAATCATTCCTTTTAGGTAATGGGGGAGGAATTAGATATGTTAAAGTAGATCTTTCCCCAGTAAAAGCAGAGGATGAGATAATAGCCATCTCAATCTTGGCCAGGGACATAACCGACCTTAAATTAATGGAAGATTCATTACAGGAGTCATTGGCTATTCAAGAGGCCACCCTGGAATCTGTTTCCAATGGAATTGTAGTGGTTAACAACCATAAAAAAGTAATTTGTTACAATCATAAATTCCTAAAAATGTGGAATATCCCGGAAGAATTACTTGAATCCGATGAAAACCATGTATTGAACCATATCTCAACCAGTTTAGAAGATCCAGTGGAGTTTCAATCAATTATAAAAAACATCTACCAGCACCCCCTCGAGAACAGCACCCACATTTTAAGATTCAAGGATGGACGAGTTTATAAAGCTTACTCGCAACCACATATCACTGACCATACCATAACTGGAAGAGTATGGAGCTTTCATGACATTACGCACCTTAAACAAACTAAAAAATCATTGAAAGAATCTGTTGCTTACTATAAAACTATATTTGAGCATTCTGGAACCGCAACTCTCATTATTGAAGAGGATAACACCATATCCCTGGTTAACTCAGAATCAGAAAAAATCTTAGGTTACCCTCCCTACGAGGTTATGGGAAAAAAAACATGGCTTGACTTTGTAGTTCCGGAGTGCCAGGAGCAGATGAGGGAATATCGGGAGTTAAGATATAAAAATTCCAAACTAGCTCCAGATAACTATGAATTCCGTCTGGTTGATAAAGAAGGTGAAGTTAAAGATATAATGGCCAATATTTGCATTATTCCAGGAACAAAAAGGATTTTAGCTTCTATATTAGATATTACCGAACGAAACGAAGTTTTAGAAAAAATTACAGATAGTGAGAATAAATACAGAACTCTGGCCGAAGCTGTGGAAGACTTTATTTTTATGTTTGATAAAAACGAGCGTCTGGAGTACATCAATGAATACGCTGCCCGCAAATGGAAACTTAACCGTCAAGAGGTTATGGGCAAACCACGTAGCGAAATATTCCCCCCTGAGGAAAATGAACTACAAAGCAAGTATATTCAGAGAGTAGTGGCCATAAAAAAGACACTGAGAGGTGAAAACTTAGTCACCATGTGCCCGGACTCCATGTGGCTGGACACAGCCCTTATCCCCCTGAAAAATAATGGTGATGATGTGGAAAAAGTTCTGTGTGTGGCCCGAGACATCACCGAAAGGAAAGAATACGAATTACTCTTAGGACGACAAAATGAAATTCATAAATCCATGGGAACGATCTTAACTGAAGCAATCTTATCCGAAACAGAAGAAGAACTTAGTCAGACATGTTTGACTGTTTGTCAAGATATTACCGGTAGTGAATTCGGTTTTATCTGCGAAAAGGATGAATACGGCTCTTTTCAGACCAGAGCTATCAGTGAAGATCTTCTAACCAAGCACAATTTACTGAATACAGATTTTTATCCCCTGCTCCGCAAGCTCAATATCAAAATCATATGGGAAGAACTCAAAACCAACAAAAAACCCCTGATTTACAACCATTTCTCTCCCCTTAAAGTCAATTCTTTAAGTGAAGATAAATTTCCTAAAAATATCCTTATGGCTCCACTGTTAAAAAATGGAGAATTCATGGGACTCATTGGATTATGCAACAAAAAAACCAACTACGATTTTTCAGACAGTAAAGCCATGGAAAGCATTTCCACTACCATTGTAGAAGCATTACTCCGTAAAAGGGCAGAAGAAAAGTTGAAAAAGGCATTACATGACAAGGAAATGCTGGTGCGTGAAATCCACCACAGAACCAAAAACAACCTGATGATCATGGCCAGCCTCCTCAACCTCACCTCTGCGGATATTGAAGATGAAAAAGCCAGGGAGATATTCCACCAGATCCAGACCCGGGCCAAATCCATGGCCCTCATCCATGAAAAACTCTATCAATCCACAAACTCCAAAGAAATCAACTTTGGAGAGTACATACGACACCTCTCCCGTGATCTATTCCACACCTTCTTAAGAGAACCAGGGAGGGTGCAACTGGTACTGGGATTGGAGGATTTAAACCTGGACATTGACACTGCCATACCACTGGGCCTCATACTAAACGAGCTTCTAACCAATTCCATGAAGTATGCGTTCCCCGAAGAAAGTTATGGTACCATCACCGTTAAATTTTACAAAAAGGATGAAAAATACGTGATGAAAGTGAACGATGACGGAATTGGATTACCTTCCGACTTGGATGTAGATAAAACTGATACTTTAGGATTGCAGTTGATTAAAAATCTTATTGGCCAAATAGACGCGGAAATTAAGATCCAGGTAGACCATGGAACACAGGTAACCATTAAATTTTCTGAAAAAGACTATTTATCCTGATTTTTCTCATTTCAGGATTACTCTAATTTTTTTTGATGCCCAGATTTATTTTGATACGGTTTACCTTTTTTACCATGCGGAAAGACATTGAAAAAAAAATGTTTTGTGAAGGATAGCATTTCCCAGTGGACACCCTTATTCCCCTATAAATTTAATATTCCCTAAGAAATTATAATGAATTTAGTTAGGTTAATATCCCAGAAAAATTAGAAATGTTGTTAGAAACCTAAGTTGAGGGATTAATGTGTCAGATGATAATAATAATCAATTATTGAAAGAATTAACAGATGATGATCCACAAAAAAGGATAGAAGCTGCCGAAAAATTGGGTGAAGCAAAAAGCCCCGATTCCATTGGCCCGCTTATCGAAGCGTTAAATGATGAGAATCCCCAGGTCCGTTATGCCTCAGCCAAGGCATTGGGATTGATAGGAGACCTGGCCATAGAACCTCTGGTAACCATATTAAAAAGTGAAGAAGGTAATATTCGCCGGTACGCCACCCTGGCCCTCAAGGATATCAAGAGTGACACCGTGGTTGACCATCTGGTGGAAGCCCTGAATGATGAGGATTGGAGTGTGCGCAAGTTCGCCTCCAAGGCACTGGGTGAGATAGGTAACCCTGCTGCCGTGGACCCCCTTATTGAAACCCTTACTGATGAAGACTGGGGTGTGAGGGTAGCCGCAGTTAAAGCACTGGGTGATATTGGTGATGAGCGGGGTATTGACCCCATCAAAAAGGCCCGCCGCGCAGCAACCGGGGATAAAGAGTTTAAAAAGGCAGCTAATAAAGCTTTGAAAAAGATACCAAAGAAGTAAATTCCTGCAATAAGAAGTAGATTCGGCAATCTACTACTCATTTTTATTTCTTTTTTTCCCAGGACATAATGTACTCCATGAACCCTGAATTTTCATTGGATTGCATGGATTTAATAAGAAATCCATGTCGCTGGTAAAATCTAACTGCCTTTACATTGTAGATGTAAACACTCAGTTCTAAGTAGTGATACCGTGATTTACAGTAATCCAGGAGTTTTCCACCTATACCCTTTCCCTGGTGCTTTTCCAGAACGAACAGTGCACCAATAAAGAAATTATCCCGAACACTGATGAAACCCCTTACTAAGCCCTCTTTTTTATAGATAAAATTAGTGGAAACCGGTATATAACCCTCTTTAAGGGGCTGGTAATTGTCAGTCCAGTACTTCTTGGATATGAAACTGTGAGCAGATATGGTGGTCTCCAGCCATACATCCATAACTTCATCTACTTCATGGGATTCTAATAGTTTAATCATCTCCCCGCCATCCCTAAATCTAAGGAATAAACATCCTCAAAATCTACATTTACCCCTCAATTTACATTTCAGTTTTAAATATTTTAAATCCTATTCTATTCTTATCCATAAATTTAGTTTATTTATCCTTAATTTGGTAAAGGTCAGTGCGTCTGTTTTTAAGAAGGGGGAGTTCCTGTCGGGTCTGGGATATTCTATCCAGATCAAGGGAAGCATATAATATTTCTTCTCCGGTTCCTGCTTCAGCAATTACCGTTCCCCAGGGATCGGCCACCATGGAATGACCGTAAGCCACGTAGGATGCATTGAGATCTCGGGAGGGTGATGCAGCAGCCAGGTAAACCTGGTTATCCATGGCTCTCACCCTTATTAACGCTTCCCAGTGGGCGGGTCCAGTGGTGAGATTAAAAGCACCAGGGATAATCATTAGTTGAGCCCCTTTCAGGGACATTAGGCGCAGTAATTCACTGAAACGGATATCATAACAGATGCAAATACCGATCCTGCACAGTGGTGTGTCTACCACGGTAAGTTGATCACCAGGAGAAAGGGTTTCTGATTCCTTGAATCTGATTTTACCCGGTACATCAATATCAAAAAGGTGAACTTTGCGATGCCGGCCAATTATTTCCCCCTGGGGATTGAAAAGGAAACTGGAATTATATATTTTCCCCTTATCTTTTTCTGGAATAGAACCAGCAAGGATATGAATTTTTTCCTTCTTAGCAACCTCAGAAATAGCACCTAAGCTGGGGCTACTATCTGCTTCCTCGGCATATTCTGGAAATAGGCTAGTTTCATAGGGGCAATTCCACATCTCGGGAAGTATTACTAGGTCCACTTGGGGGGCGGCTTGGCTGATGATTTCCAGTGCACGGGCTATGTTTTCATTCTTATCTTCAACAACCCTCATTTGACACAGTGCAACCTTTAAATGGTCCTTCATTTTCACTAACCCCTTTACACTTGTCTATTAAATTCTTCTGGTTAATAAGTTAAACCTTATAACCCGGGCAGTTTCCTCCTTCAGGATTAGTAAAATTGTGTGAACTTCTTAAAAATGGACAAAAAATTTTAATATGAATGAAGAAGATTAATGAAAGGCAGACACTGATTAATATCTAATTAAATATCCGGCCTATTATCTGTTTATAATTTATCCCTTTAATCAGCCTTATAAACTCCAGAATAATCTAAAAATGCCTTCATATACTGGTAGGATAAATTCAAGCTCCCGGGATCCGTTTTATTGTGAGGGGATAAAACTTCACACACCACTGAGGTGATACCATTCTGATTGCTTACGGTGGAAAGAACACCAGGGTATGGTCCCACCTCCACCAGGGGCGATCCAGTTCTATTCCCCATGTACTGGGCTAACTCCTGGCTTTTATTATTTTGAGGATAGTATATAATGCAATTTTTTCCCGGAATGTCGTTGGGTTGTGCGGAGTGGAAATCAACCAGCAAGGTAACATCACACTGGAGGGAAGTGTTGATTATGTTGTTTAGAGGAGTTCCTGGATTATGGGCCACCCTATCCGGGTCACTGTTGTTAGGGGTTCTGTTACCAGTGGCGGTGTTAAGGGGGATGGCAAAGGGAATAATATACACTGTTCCCTTGATTTTTTCCCCATTAAGTTCATTTATGAGGTTGAGGGCAGCCAGTTGTGGGGGTAATTCTCCCCCGTGAACTCCGGCCACCAGCATGATGCGGGGACGGCTTCCATCCCCCAATACAATCATGGGGGTTCCCTGTTTAGCAGCCTCCACAACCTCCATGGTTACCGGTGTTTGGTTTAGGTTATCCATTAAAACCGTGTTACTGGACACATCCCCCCCGGTGGAGTTATCTACAATTGTTATTTTGTAATTAGGTGAACTGGACACTTCCAATCCTGTGGCCAGTGGTGGGTTTTCATAGGGAATGTTCATTAAAATAAGGGTACACAGAACTAAGATAAAGAGTCCTGTAACCAGTAATTTTCCGTTGATGAACAGGATTTTTTTATTGGACCTGGATTTTTTCTTAGGGTATAATGATGGCCCCTTTTTCATTAAATCCCCCAAGTTCCTATCAAAAATTAATGTTGTAAATATTTTTATGCTTAATATTATAAATAGATAGCTATTTATCATCTAATTTATTAAAAATATAATTAGATTAATGCATAGTTCTAATGGAACCTAAATGAAATTGCAAAATACTTTAACACTAGAATGGTGGATCTTAAATGTTTCAAGAGGACATGAAAATTTATCATCTGTTTATCAGCCACAATGGCGAAGGAGACGAAGAATACCTTACCTTCATCCAGAGACTCATCGAAGCACGTGATTTTGAATGGGAAGACCATGGAATCCCCGGGAATAACGGCAGCGAAGATTTGAATAAGCAAATTGAACCAGCCGAGGTGGTGATTATTCTCTCTGGCCTATACGCAAGACACCATGATTTAATCCAGGAACAAGTGAATATTGCCCAAAAACTGGGTAAACCCCTGGTTTTAATTCGTCCTTATGGAATGGAAGAAGTTCCTGGGGAATTGGAAAAAATAGCCAGTGGTGTTGTAGGCTGGAATAGGGTGTGTATTGTAGAACGGATTCAGGAGTCTTTAGAAGATGAATAAAATGATTATCTATTTTTTATTGCTTTAAAAGGATATTATATCAATTAATTCCCAATTTATCTATTTTAAACCATTAAATAATATAATGATAAGGTCTTTTTTCAGGGGCAAATTGAATATTTATATTATCAATATACTTTTTTTTGTAATTTTGTTCAAATTTTTATGTCGGAAGTTGAATTTCCACATATGGTTTCCGGCATAAGTTAATATAGTTTTATCTACAACTATCTAACGTGATATGCGAACAAAATTGCCATTTAAGATAAATATCTGGATGTGTAATAAATTGTTCACATTATCAACTTCAATTACATGATACTATGAATTAAAAAATGTAAAAGGAGGTGAAAATACGGACAAAAAAATAATAATCCTAACAATCACTTTTATACTGACATTGGTGGTCTCTGGAACAGCAACAGCTGCAAACAACACCACTGAAATCATAACATCAGGTCCAAGTGGAATTGGAGGGAATGGTGAAAGCTATTATTCAGATATAAGTGAAGATGGAAACATTATAACCTTCCGCTCCAGTGCAACCGACCTTATACCCGGCATAACCACCACCGGACAACAAATATTCACCTACGACCGAACCACACAAACCACCACACTAATAACATCTGGAAGCTCAGGAATCGGTGGGAACCATGCCAGCACTTGGCCATCTATTAGTGGTGATGGAAACATCATAACCTTCCAATCATGGGCTACTGATCTTATACCCGGCATAACCACGGATAGTTATCAAATATTTGCTTACGACCGAACCACACAAACCACTACACTAATAACCACAGGAACATCCGGAACCGGAGGAAATAATTTATCTATTCGTCCGGTTATAAGTAACCAGGGAAATGTTATAACCTTTGAATCCAGAGCAACTGATCTTGTACCCAATCTAACCACCAACGGAGTACGCCAGATATTTGCCTTTATTCTCAGGGAGGATCCAGATGATGGTGACCACAACAGTGACCCAGAATCAGTTCCTGAAGTTCAGGCAACAACATTTGCAACTAAAACCATAGGAATGCAAAACACAGGAATACCACTTGTAGGAATAGTCTTAGCCTTCTTGATGGTAATTGGCGGATTTGTCAGCACCCGTAAAAAACAATAAGGGGGACACCATTGGCCGGACTGATTTTAGCTATCCTGATGATCTCAAGTGGTTTTGTTAGCAACAGGAAAAACAGATAAAGGGATTTATATCCCTTTTTCCCCTTTTTTATTTTTAAATTTCAATGAATCCATCTAATCCTACCAATCTTTTACAGGGATAAGAAAGTCTTAGGAGAATATTCTTATGGCCAATTTGATGAATTCAACTATTAATATCATTAAAATGAACAGTAAAAAGAGAACTGCGAATTTTATTGTCCGGGTATTGCTGGCTATAATCATATCCTCCTGATTGTTTGATATTCACTTAAATTAGATGGTTATACTTAATTTTAAATTTTACTTATTAATTTGATTGTAGATTGATTAAATTGGTTAGTCTAAGTGAAACAATAAGCACAGCACACAGTCAGAGTATTAAAACTAGTAAGATCCTTTTAAACTCCAAGTTCTTTGAAAGTAATGGTAAACTGAGTTCCCTGGCTGTTTTCAAGTTTTAATTTTCCATTTAACTGGCTGGTTAAACTGGTTACCAGTTGCATACCCAAAGAATTGGTTTTAGTATAATCCAGGTCCGGTGGAAATCCTATTCCATCATCACTCACCTTTAAAACAAATTCATCTTCTTCTTTCCCGAAGGATATAGAAATTTTGCCTCCCCTGTCGCCGGGAAATGCGTGCTTCATGGAATTGGTGACTAACTCATTCAGGATTAAACCCAGGGGAATGGCGGAGTTGATATCAATATTCACTTCCTGGATGTTCAGTTCGAGGTCAATTCTACTGGGGTCCTTAACATAGGTGCGGTACAGGTCATTGGCCAGGGTGGTTATGTACTCCTTGAAGTCAATATTTTTAAGATCAGTGGATCTATACAGGCGTTCATGGATTAAAGCCATGGATTTAGCCCGGTTCTGGCTTTCTTTGAAGATTTCTTTAGATTCTTCATCTTTTAAGTAACTTGACTGGAGATTTAGGAGGCTGGAGATGATCATTAAATTGTTTTTAACCCGGTGGTGTACCTCCTTTATGAGCATTTCTTTCTGCTGGTTTAGCTGTTCAAGTTGAATATTCTTTTTAGTTAGCTCCCGCTGGGCATTGGTGAGATCGTTATTGAGCCGACCCAGTTCTTCATAAATCTTGGCTTCTTTAGCTTCCTGCTCCCGGAAGTGGGTGGTGAAATATTTCATAACCCCCCGGAGAGCACTGGTTTGTTCATGGTTAACCTGGGTTAGGTGTTCCATGAAATGAAAAGTGTCATCGGCAGATTTTGCCCCAAAAATCAAGATATACTGGTTAACTAAGAACCCGGAGACGTGTAAAACCATCAATTCATCTTCTAATTTTAATGTAAATTCCCAGTCGTAAACCGCGTCTTGGTTTTTTATTTTTTCAATAAAATCCTGTGCCTTTTCCTGGCTCCCCTCATCCCCGATTTTCAGGAAAGGTTCTCCTATTTTAAAAGATCCTAATCCCAGGTTATCATAGAAAATTTCAATGATTTTCCCATTGTAATCGCAGGCCAGGCCAAATGATTCCACTGCACTATCTACCATGAGCTTTCCCCCTTTATTAAAAAATGAGTTTCCGTGGACATAGCTTTCCACTATCCTATGATGAAATTATTTCATCGGCCAGGTTTATGGCCTCTACCGCGTTATGGGAGTATCCGTCTGCACCTATTTTTTTCCATAGTTTTGGTGCCAGGAGAAAGGGTCTGCCCCCTACCATTATCTTAATTTCTGATATATCCTGCGTGTTTCTGATTAATTTTATTAAATCCATCAACGTCCTCAGGTTGGAATGGATAGATACTGACAGAGCAACCAAATCTGGTTTTATATCGATGATGGTTTGCAGGATACTTTCATTGGGCGTGTTGGCCCCCAAGTAGTAGGTATCCCATCCTTCCATTTCAAATAGGTCCGCTACCATTCTTAACCCCATTTCGTGCATCTCCCCTGCAGCACACGCTGCCACCATCTGGTGGCCATTTTTTTGGGTGGAAAATATATGGGGATAAAGCTGGGACATGACCCTCTGGGTGGCTGCCGTGCAGAAGTGTTCTTGGGCCACAGTTATTTGATTGGTTTGCCACAGGCGACCTATCTCGTGCTGAGATGCCTCAAAAACATTCATATAAATATCTTTAATAGATGTACCTTCTTCCACTGCTTTCATTATCATATCACTGGCTTCATTTCTCCTGAGATTTAAAAGGGCATCCATATAATTTTTAGCCAGCGAAAAAAATTCACCAGATTCCTCTTCTAATTGATTCATGCCTTTCCCCCTATTAGATATTAGTATATAGTTTTTGATCCTATTTGTTTTTATGGGAATGTTCCTTTTAGGCCCTGGTGTGGCTCCTTAAACCTACAGAAGATTAGATCAGGAAGATACCATGTTCCTTTTGAAGACTTTAATGAGAAATATTTATTAGTTATGCTGTTTTAAGATGTATTAAGCTGAATAAAGTTATATGGTGGTTTTACAATGATTCAAATTAAAAGAGCCTATGATGAAGTGAGCAGGGATGATGGTTTCCGTATTCTGGTAGATCGTCTGTGGCCCCGGGGACTGAGCAAGGAAAAATTAAAAATAGACCTATGGCTTAAAGAGATAGCACCCTCCCCTGAACTTCGCAAATCATTCAGGCACGATCCTGATAAATGGGATTGGTTCCGGACCAGTTATCTGGAAGAGTTAAATGAAAAATCCGAATTAATATCCAGTGTTAAAAAATTGGAACAGGAAAAAGGAAAAATTACCCTGGTTTATGCTGCCAAGGATGAAAAACATAACAACGCCGTGGTTCTCCAGGAACTAGTTAAATAGTAAAACGCACCTCAGGATGTCCAAGATCTTAGGGAAAATTAAAATGCTCGTTATTCACTCGCTATTTACTGCTATAATCCAGTTATTAGGCAAATTTATCCATGTGTTCATCCCGGTAGTCATTTTGGATTAGAGGTTTCATGGCCTCGATCATGCTGCCCATGATCAGGAAGAAATTCTCATCCTTCTCCCTCAAAGCATCCATTAATGACCTTTCTACACTTTTCCGTGAACTTATATCCGTGAGAATGGAAATTGCACCTAAATAGTTCCCATCTGGTTTGAATAAAGGGGTGGATGAAACCAGGACATGTAAATAGATACCCTGCTTGTTCTGTAATTTTAATTCATAGGCATTGCTACTGCCACTTTCCTTCTGGTTCAGATGGTATCTGATCAATTTCTGACCATCACGGTCCGTGAAGTGGGAAATATCCTTTTGTAGCATTTCTGATACTTTATAACCCAGCAGGCTAGCAATGGATTGGTTAACATAGGTTAATTTGTTATGGGAATCCATTAAGAAAACACCAGACTGGGCTTTTTCTACCATTAACCGGTATTTTTCTTCACTTTCCCTTAATTTACGTTCAATATTCTTGCGTTCCATTGCATACTGGATGGATTTAACCAGTAACTGACTTTCAATCTGCCCTTTTACCAGATAATCCTGAGCACCTTTACTCACTGCTTTAATAGCTAATTCTTCATCAGCAAGTCCGGTTAATATGATTATGGGTGTTTTTGGGGCTTTTTTATTGGTGGTGATGAAGGTGTGGATACCGTGACTATCCTGGAGATGAAGATCGAGCAACAGAACATCCACCTCTTCTTTATCCAGTAGGGTTAATCCCCCTTGGAGATTATCTGCATGGAGAAAATGGAAATGGATACTCTGCACATCCTTAAGCATCTCCCTTATCAGAACCATATCTCCGGGATTATCTTCAATTAGCAGGAGGTTGATGGGATTTTCATACATGATAGTCACCGTGGAGTTCAATCTATTCCTTTAATAAATTAATTAACATCTAATTGTGGGCAATACTAATACTATGAAAGGCGTCATTAATTAATTTATTGTAAAATAAACTTTTATAATACAACTTTTTAAATTTCATTTATTTTAGGGGGGAATTTTACAATGTTAAGCCAGAAATCCTCTATGATTCCAACCACCCTAATGAAATGATTGAGGTCAAAGGGTTTGGTAATGTAACAATTGGCATTATTCTGGTAAGCCTCTACAAGATCGTCCTCAGCAGTGGACGTGGTTAATACCAGGACGGGAATACATTTAAGGCTTTCATCCGCTTTAATCTCTTTGAGTACCTCTCTTCCGTCCTTTTTTGGTAAATTTAAATCCAGTAAGATCAGGTCAGGCCTGGTGGCCAGGGAGTGTTCCCCTTCTTTTCGAAGCATTTCCATGGCCATCTCCCCATCCAACGCCACTTGCATCTGGTTATCGATCTGGGCATCCTTAAATACTTCTTCAATTAGGCGAATATCTCCCAGGTTGTCTTCAATTAATAATATTTTAACTGGATTCGTCATACCGGGCTGCATAGCCTATCCTCCCTGCGGATGCCTTACATTTTAAGAACTTAATAATAAATTAACTTTTAATTTGATTTCTAGTGGAATTAATGAGTATATTCCGTTCCAAATATCTCAATCTCTCGGATAAAAAGTCCAATACAACTTTTCTTTCTTCAAAGGTCACATTTTTTTTGGAAAGCATGTTGATGAGTTCGGTGGTGCTTCGGACCGATTGAGTGCCGGTTTCCTCATCCATGAGTATGATGTCTCTTTTGCCCATTTCCTTGGCTGGAGCCACACAGACTGCACCTAAAATATTACCCTTTTTATCCTTGACATCCATGCTGCTGACGAACTTCTTCCCGTCTTTCATGGTAAATCACCTAATTACATTTAGATACAATGTATAAATATATTTTTCCATAAGTTTTATTGATGATTCTACACAGAATGTGCCAAAAAAAATATCGCTTTAAAGCCGCGTACATTTGTTTTTAAATAAAAATCTATTGTTAATGTCATTACTGCCTTAATTAATTCGATCAATCCTAATTAATTCGATCAATTATATGAATATAACAAGAGTAAAAAAAATAGGATTAGGATCTCAGGGTGAAATAAAAGGTGGTTCCATTTCCCAGTTCAGATTCCGCCCAGATTTCACCACCATGCTGGTGTACAATCCTCTGGGCAATGGATAAACCAATACCTGATCCCTCGTATTCCTGGTGGGTGTGAAGTCTCTGGAAAATGGTGAAAATCCGTTCCAGATGTTTGGGTTCTATTCCAATACCATTATCACGCACCGCAAATTGGAAAAAATTCCTTTGCTTTTTACAGGATACATGGATTTTGGGTTCATTTTCACTACGGTACTTGATGGCATTTCCTATAAGATTCTGGAACAGTAAAACCATCTGATTTTCATCGGCTCTAAGTGTAGTGGGTAGATTATCATGGGTTATCCGGGCATGGTTTTCATTGATGGCAATGTTAAGATTTAATTTAATTTTATCCAGCACTTTATCCAGGTCCACTTCTGTGAACATCACATCTTTGTTGGCTATCCTGGAGTATTCTAAAAGGTCAATGATCATACTGTCTAAACGTTTAGCACCGTCCACCGCAAAATTTATGAATTCCCGGGCATCATCGTCTAATTTATCCTTATATCGCCTTTCCAGTAGTTGCAGGAAATTGGTGATCATTCGCAACGGTTCCCTTAAGTCGTGGGAAGCTACGTAGGCGAACTGTTTCAAATCAGCATTGGATTTAGCCAGTTCTTCAGTGCGTAGTTTGACCTGTTCCTCCAGATTCTCCCAGTACTTCCGTAGTTCTTCCTCGGCATTCTTACGTTCAGTTATATCACGTGCAGCGGCAAAAACCCCCACTACCTCACCATGTTCGTCCCGGTAGACTGAGGCATTGTACAGGACAGGGGTTAAGCTGTTGTTTTTGTGTTTAATTTCCAGAGGATAATCCCTCACCAGTCCGTAATGGAAAACTTGCTGGTATCCTTTCTTAGCATCTTCGGGATTGGTGAAGTAATCTGCAAAGTCAGTTCCTATTAATTCTACCCTGGAATAGCCAGTTACCTTTTCTGTGGCCCGGTTAACATCGGTGATCCTACCATCGGGGCCAATGGTCACCTGTGGATCAAGGGAGGTCTCTATGAGATTACGGTTATAATCGTTGGCCCTTATTAACTCCTGGGTACGTTCTTCAACCTGTTCTTCCAGATTATTCATTGCCTCTTTAAGTTTTTCTTCCACCTTTTTACGGTTGGTGACATCGCGATTGGTTTCTAAAACAATTTTTTCACCGGATATATCGGTGATTAGCTGCAGACGACTTTCAACTATGATTTTTTTACCGTTTTTCATTTGGTGGATCAATTCACCAGACCAGGTCTGGTCTTGGTCCAATTTTTTAAGTATCTCCTGGAATCCCCCGGTGAATTCTGTTTTCAGGAGTTCATGGCCTCGAGCACCAATAGCTTCATGGTAACTGTAGCCATACAACCTTTCTGCGCCCTGGTTCCAGGATAATATTTTGGAATCAAAATTCCAGGAGAAAATAGCTTCGTAGGAAACATCCAATAAAGCAGCGTGTCTTTTTAATTCTTCTTCAATCTTCCGGTGTTCGGTGATATCTTCAAAGGTAGTGTAAACCTGGTAGGGTTTATCCTGGCCATTTTCAAATTCAGGGACCGCGTGTATATTTAACCAGGTGTATCCCCCACGGGGAGGATACTTAACTCCCATAATAACGTTTTTAACTTCTTTCCCTGTTTTTAGAGCAACCATAGAGGGATGTTCATCTCCAGGGAAGGGAGTGTAGTCTTCATGTATGGCCTGCCATATGGGGTCTTCAGAAGTCCTATTTTTAACCTGTTTAAAGGTGTAACCCATAATTTTTTCGGCCGCAGGGTTCATGGACACTATACGGCCCTTTTTATCCTGATAAACAACACCCTGGATCATGGTTTCATATAGGCTCTTATAGCGGGCTTTACTCTCTTTCAGGGCTTTTTCATTCTGTTTGCGGGGGGTAATATCCCTAATACTCATACTGGTCTTGATCATTCCATCGGCATCAGTGAAAATAGTAGAAGTTACCTCACCGTGGAAGAGAGAACCATCTTTGCGCTGGAAAGTTAACTCTGCCTTTACCCTACCATTCTGGACGCATTGATGAAGGGCAGATTTTAAAGATTCATCCTGAACAAGTAATCTTTCTCTTCCCGCAATGATAATCTCTTCCTGGGTCATTCTAAACATTTTTTCTGCACTAGGGTTAGCTGCAAGAATAGAACCATCGGGTTTGGTAATTAACATGGCATCTAAACTACTTTTAAAAATTGAACCATATACACCCCGATTTAGATCAGAATTAGAATTATCGACCATGAGAATCACTCCACCCCGGTACTGATTAACGTGAATAGTTATACGGATAAGTTAGGATTATTTCCCTACACGTACTAACCTGTCAATTAAGGAAAAATAAATCCCTTGAATAATATATCATAGGATCTATAAATGTTCATAGGATTCTAAAATGTTTGATTAAAAAATACCACTTATACCGAGGTAAACACCATCATTACGTTTTAGGTGGTAATTGTTAAACAATATCAAATTTTATTGAAAAATTATATTGCTGATTTGGTATATTTTCTAAAAAAATCAGTGCTTTTTAAAATAAGGACAAGTTACAACCTAAAAACTTAAATAAAAAGAAAAATCACCGTTATTAAGTTTAAATAGCCTGGAAACAGATAGATAAAAGTTTTTTAGTTTCCTGATAGGCCTGGTTATAGGATGCCCACTCTGGTATTTCATAGACAACTGTGCGGATACCTGCTGACGCCAATGGATTGGATACCGTAATTGTAGAAGAACCATGCTCGGCATTGGCACTGGAACGGTAGTAAGTGAATTCCGGCAGTTTTTGTTCCACGAGATCACCAATGGCCACCGATGGAGAGTCCATTTTAGGTGTGGCTATGAAGTAACCCCGACCATAACCAGGGGCATGATCGTGGCATATGATCACTGCATCGATATTGGATTTCTTGATATCGGCAATCACGTACTGTGATACCAGTCCCTCTCCACTTTCACGGCCGGTAACATAATTATCCGGGTTATTGGTCACGTTAACTATGTAATGAACAATGGCCTGATCCGAGGATAAACTGTACTGGTTAACCACATCGGAAGCTGTGCGAATGGAAAGTTTCTCCCGGGGATGCATTCCCGTGATAACCGCTACGGTCTTTTTACTAGCAGTGTCATTGGATGTGGCGTTAGCTGAGGTTATGACCTCCTTACTGACTGATCCACGGTAATCAGAAGCAAGAACTGTTGGTGCGGATACAGGATCGTTGAAATAGGGTGCCAGGAAAACAAAAAAGCCCACAGCAGCCATGGTTATAATGACTATAAGGGATAAAGTTCCGTAAAACTTTAGTCTGCTCCGACCGGGCTTGGTTTCTGAGTAATATAGCTTACCCCCACATTGACATTCATCAAAATCTTCCGGGGATTCATCCTCTTCCAACTGGTAGTAGCCACCACAACTCGGGCAAATCAAATAAGGCATATGGGAATAATTTAATAAAATTGGCCTATTTAAGTTTTGTGTCTCATGATAGTGGATTAATTCTATAGATCCCATTAAATCATTTAGTTATCACCATAACCCGGATAAAAATCTGGTAAAATAAAATAAGAAAAGTTAAGGTCGGAAAGGTTGGTATAAAATCAGATAGGGTTCATCTTTTGTAGGACCAGATACATATATACTGTATGGAAACAATTTTTCTAAACGATCCAGTTTACAATTTTAAACAGGTACTTTAAAGTTTATGGAGGTAACTAACATCAAAATTAATACGAAGTCCGGTACCACTAAAAAAGGTGTTTACAGCATCGATTACATCAGGGATGCCCTGGTGGGTGCCCGTTACATTCCCGATGATAATATAATCACCATCCTCTACCTCTCCCTTGAACTGGGAAAACCCATCCTGGTGGAGGGTCCCCCGGGGACTGGTAAAACCCAACTGGCCAAGTCTATTTCCCAGGCTTTGGGTAGGGATTTTTTCAGGGTGCAATGTTACGAGGGCATAACCTTTGAACAGATGGTGGGAGAATGGAACTATCAGAAACAGTTACTCCATCTGGAGATGTCCCGTCTTAAAGAGACTGAACAGGATGTGTTTTGTGAGGAATTTTTTATTAAAAGACCACTGCTACAGGCCTTCATTAACCCGGTTCCTGCAGTGTTACTGATTGATGAAATTGATAAGGCTGATGAGGAGGTGGAAAGCTTCCTTCTCCAGGCTCTGGGTGAAAAAGAGATCACGGTAAATGATCTGGGAACATTCACCCTAAAAAACGATCTGGTGGTTGTTTTAACTTCCAATTCCCAGAGAATGCTTTTAGACGAAACCAGAGATCGGTGCCTTTTCCTTTATATTGATTATCCTACCCTGGAGAGGGAAATGGAAATTGTTAAGTCCCTGGTACCAGAAGCACCCCACGAACTGGTGGAGAAAGTGGTGGGGATCATGCAGAGGATCAGGAAACTGGAGCTAATGAAGATACCATCTATTCGGGGAACAGTGGACTGGATACGTACCCTGCTTTTAACTTCAGGTGATGATTCTAGTGATGAAACCCTGGAGAAAACTGTCCAGGTGGTTTTAAAATCAGAGGAAGACCGTGAAAAGGTGAATACCCGGATATTCAAGTGAGGGTTATATGGATAAGATAGTTGCATTTTCTGGTACTTTGCGCGAGAAGGGGATTCCCGTCAGTATCCGAAGTACCCATGCCGGTAAAGAAGTTTCTAAATTAATAGATGAGGAAGATCCACTCTTCAAGTCAGCACTGGCCGCAGTGTATGTCAAAGAACAGAGACAGAGGGAATCGTTTAACCAGGTTTTTGATGAGTTCTTTGAAGGGGTTGTTGCTGATGGAGAGGAAGAAGGAGATGAAGGCACTTCAAGCAAGGCCTCTGATAAAAATGTCTGGTCAAAAAGTTCACAGAAATGGGTCATCACTAACCAGGAAGATGATAACAGCGAAGTAAAGGCTCCGGAGATACATTCCAGTGAATTCAATTACCATCCCCCACTGGAGGATTATAAAGAGGAAACACCCAGTGATTCCGAACTTCTCAGGCGGGATATTAACACCCTGAATTCCTTTGAACCGGAACTTTTCCTGTTGTGTCAGAAGATGGGTAAAAAAATTGCCCTGGTGCGTAGCCGGCGCCAGCGCCAGGCAAAGATCATGCGCCCCGATGTACGGCGTACCATCCGTAAAAATCTTCAAAATGGCGGGGCCCTTATTGACCTGGTTAAAAGCAAACCCCGGATTAAAAAGAACCAACACTTCTTTTTAAATGATGTGAGTGGTTCCTGTGACTGGATCAGTAACTGGTTTTTCTGTCTGCTCTACGCTGCCCAGAATTCCTTCCGCCGGGTTCGGGTATTTGATTTTGACAATCGTTGCGTGGAAACCACCAGTGCCATGGCTGAACCCGACATGATGGAAGCTTTTATCAAGGTTCGGGATATTTTACATAAGAATCTCATGGTCCACGGGACCAGCAACATGTACCAGGCCTTTGAATCCTTTTTAGGTAAGGCTCAACTTAACCGCCGTTCCACCCTCATGATTCTCACTGATTGCCGGGACTGGGCTGGTCCCAAGGTAGATGGGATACCACAGAGTGCGGAGCTGGTGGAGAAGATGAGTCGTAAGTGCCGGAAGGTGATGATACTCAACCCTGAGGAGAGAAAAAAATGGGATGTGGTGGATAGCTGTGTTTCCCATTACCGTGATGCTGGTGCCGAGATACACGAGGTCCGGAACCTCAATCAACTGGCCCTGCTGGTAAGGGATCTTTAATTATAACTAAATCATTATTCTATGGTGTTTAGGAAAAATTCAATGAATTATATGGGAATAATATGGAAATAGGG
This sequence comes from Methanobacterium formicicum, assembly GCF_029848115.1. Lineage (NCBI taxonomy): Archaea > Methanobacteriati > Methanobacteriota > Methanobacteria > Methanobacteriales > Methanobacteriaceae > Methanobacterium > Methanobacterium formicicum. The sequence continues at coordinate 18,815 of NZ_JARVXG010000047.1, forward strand.
GATGGTGGTTAGATGGGTGAAAATAAAACTGAAGACTGGTACGTGGTTTGTCGGAATACAAAATGCAGGCACCGCTTTCCTATTCCCTCAAACACCCCTGTGGAGTGGAAGAGACAAAAATTCAGGGGTGTCTGTGGCCACGGGGAGGATAAAGTAATTTTAGAATTAAAAAAACCAGTTAAGTGCCCAGAATGTGGAGAAGAAAGTTACCGGACCATCCCTCGACAATTCCGTGGCCCAAACAGTAAAACCTGTTCTGTTTAAAGAATTTGCTCTCATGAAATTTGCTCTCAACGGAGGTATCTTACCATTTTCTTAAGATCGCCGCCATTGCTAATATCTTTTTTCAGGTCCAGTTCCACATACGCTTTTCTACCTTTAGTGTAACTGGAGGATATGATCAGCTGATTTCCGTATAGTTTATAGCCATCCACTGGTGTGTGGCCTACGATCATGGCCTGGCAGCCCACTGCTTCCAGGAACTGGTCCACATCCTGCTTACTATAATCATGGTAACGTCTCCACAGAAGCTCAAAAAGGGACTGGTTAGCCGAATACCCCCTTCGGGTTATGTTCATTATCTGCCGTAGTGATTTAACATTCTCAGGAGGGCCTGAATGACTAATAAAAACTCCCTTTGATGTTTTAACTGCTACGGGAAGTTTTTTAAAAAAATGACTATATTCAGCGAGTTTGACCTTCCATCGACTGCCATACTTGTCTTTTAAGAGTTTTTCAAAAATAAGACTTTGGTTAACTCCACCCTTGTAAATTGGATTACCGGTTATGGTTGCCCACTCATGGTTTCCCAGTAAGAGGTGGAAACCGGGATATTTCTTGCAGTCTAACTGGATTTCTTCCAGTAATTCCAGGGAATTATCTGCTTCTTTGGTGCCCATGGCATGGATGAAATCTCCAGTGAAAATGAGGTGCTTATCTTTAACTGGTGTATTCTGCCATATTTGGAGTAGTTTATGGAAGTCTTTTAGGTTTCCGTGAAGGTCGCTGGCAATTAATGCCAGGCCCCGGTGCGGTAGTTTTACCACATCCACTTCCTGACTAGGCATAGTATATAATTGATGTTTGATGGTATTAGTCCCTTACCACCAAAAATCAGGAAAAAATGAATTGTAATTAAGGACAAATGCTAAAAACTAATTCTAAAAAGAATAGTAATAAAAAATATAATACAGTTTTATTCCGAACTACTGCGTCCAAAGAAGTTTTCTAGGGTAACCACTTTATCGGTACCCAACTCTCGGGGCGGTTCAAGGGCTTTGAATTCCATTCCCTGTTCTTCCAGTAATTCCAGGGCATCATCCGTAGCTGATGGAGCAACCAGCACCCCCCGGACTTTTTCTTTATGGTCACTGAAGCAGTCCACGTAGCGCCTTAACTGTTTAACCGCATTGGTACCTGCCTTCCGGCTTTTAAGCTCCAAAATAGTGATGTTCCCATCCTGGTCCTTTCCCAGTATGTCAATAAAGCCCTGTGGTGTATGGTATTCACGGGAAGTAGGGCGGAATCCCTTTTCAAATACTTCCGGGTCTTTGAAAATTAGGTCCCCCATGTTGGCCTCGTATCCTGCCAGTTCCAGGCTTTCTGAATCTTCGCCTATGAAGTAGGATATCATGTGGGTTTGCAGGATTTTAACTTCCAATGATTCAGAGGGGTTTCGTCTAACACCCTTTATTTTAACCATCCCCTGGTAAATATCAGCAGTTACTTTGGTTTTGGGTGGCTGCCAGTTGACCGGGTCCAGGTTCCGGTCCTGGTGGATGATGAATGAACCATCTGATTTAATTAAAATGATCCTGTCTCCCAATCCCAGGCGGCTAACAGCCCTCCCATCATAATCAACACGACAACAGGCCATGATGGTGATAACTGCCCTTTTGGATAGTCCTTCATTGATAATCTCTAGTACACGTGGAGTGTCCGGGTTTTTTTCTTCCACCAGTTTCATGATATGAATTTCAGAGCTTATATTAAAAATATTTCACTGTTATAATAATATAAGAACTATAATTATTATTCAACATATTAAAAATAATCATTTACCCCCTTTACCCTACTTAATGCTTTTTTAGATTCTTTAAAAGCCCCAAGAAAGATAAAATAATATAATGACCTTAATAATCGCATAATACTCTTGATAATTACATAACAGTCTTGGTATCATTCCATACTACGTAGAAATAATAGAATTTGAGTATTTATAGATTAATGGACATTTGTATCATCACTAGCTCCATTTAAGATGTCTAAATCAGAATATAGTAGAATATATTAAATTGGGGATACATACTTAGTGGCATTGATAGGAGAATGTTGCAGTGATAATGAACTTTAGAATTTGCTAAAAGAGTGGTTGGGGAGAGCATGTTGGAAACAGACTTGTTAATTGACACCGAACTCTCGAAAATGCATCTGGAAGAAGCACTGGATTTTTTACATAAATTTTATCTACTGCCTCAACCAGATTTGTTTAAAAATGTTTCTAAAACTGTGGAGGATGGAGTGGGAGTTCTATCTTACACTGCCACCGATCCGGAGAATAAATGGGAAGCTAGGATTAAAATCCGGGCAACTAATCCCTTCCAGGTCAAGTTTACCACCACCAGTACAACCCCCAATTTAGACCATGAACTGGATGTCCTTAAAGAGGATATACTGATTGGTCTTCACACCTTTGAGGATGCAATTCGCCAGTCCACCCTCTATTTTGCCTGGGTGGAGGGCGAGGATATCATACCGGAAGCACCTCCCACCCGCCGTAAAAAGGCCTCCTTTCGTATGTTTGGAAGCAATATGATCCTGATTTACCTCTTATTTTTTGGAGTTAACCTGGTTCTTTTCCTTTTACTGGGCATAATAGCAGCTATTATTGCTATATTAGCCCTTCAGTTTGTAATTGTCCTTTTTTCCGACCGTTTACTGCTTAGGACCAGTGACTGGAGGATTACCTCTGATAATCCCCGGGTGCATATCCTGGAGTACCAGTTACCCCTGGAAGAATACCAGAAATTCCAGGAGAAATTCAATGAAAATATTATCATTAAAATGAAGGAGGAGATTTACCAGAAAAGCCTGGGGGTGGGACTAACTCCCACCTGTGAACTGGGTGAAGAAACATTCCAGGAGTATGGTTTCCACTGTCAGCCTGATTTGAAGGTGTCCAAGGTGGTTGATGTTTACAGCATAGTGCAGGAGGCCGCCAGTAAGTTCAACATTGCCATGCCCCAGGTGGCCGTGAGTAACACCATGATACCCAATGCCGCTGCCACCGGACCCAGCCCTAACCGGGGATTAGTGCTCATAACCACCGGACTTCTGGTGCAACTGGAAGAGGATGAAATTTTATCGGTAATTGGTCATGAAATGGGTCATCTATCTGGAAGAGACCCCCTGATTCTTTTCAGCATAATTTCCGCTGAATTCTTAATGAGATTCACCATACTATTCCCCCTGGTAGCTCTATCTCCATTTATTTACCTGATTGTGGCCCTGGGAGTTATATTCTTCGTGGCTAAATTCTTTGAAACCCGGGCCGATCTTCTATCCGCCATGAAGATTGGCCAACCCCAGGTCCTGGCCAATGCTCTGCGTAAAATTGGTTACCAGCGCCTCCATGCCGAAAGGATATCTCCCACCAGACTCCCCTCCTGGGTTAACTTCGACCCTCATCCCCCCATATATTTCCGTATCGACCGCCTGGAGAGTATGAAATCACCCCCGGAGGTTAAAAACCCCCTTATAAGATCAGCCCGGGACGTGGTTAATGGGTTTAAACGTACCCTGGGTTTGTAAAACGATACTGGAAATAAGATTGTTGAGCGGTGTAATGAGTTTACTTGGCAAAAAGTTTAGTCGTAAAGAATTAATCAGTAAGCAGTTATTAGTAAAAAAAGGTTAGAGAGATAATCTTGTGAAAAAGAGGATTATTGTGAAAAAGAGGATAAAATAAAAATAGGATTATGGATTCTGATTGTTAAAAAAGAAAGTTGGTGGAAAATGCAGATTGATGTTGGTTCTTTAAAGGAGTCGGATAGGGGATGGGATGTGCAACTTAAGGTCACCCTTTCACTGGAAGAGATATCCCAGATTGATCAGTCCGCCCTTAGGGATGATGGTGATTTTAAGGTAGACCCGGAGGATAGTTCACTGCTCTATTTCCATTCACTGTTGAGTGTGGCTGAACCATGGGAAGATGAGCCACTGGAGGAACTGGTCAGGGCCATTAAACTGGAAGTTGAGTACCGGGTGAAAAGATTGTTTAGGGCTAAACCTGTATAACTGGTGAATTTAAGAACATTAATCCCCTACTGTTTATTTATGAATTTAATAAGATTTATTCACGTTTCAATAAACCTAAAATGAGTTTTACAACCTCCACCAGGTTAGCTATCACCAGCACTACCATTACCAGTATAAGAACTATTTTCACCAGTACGGTTATTCCGCTGCTTAATATAAAGGGGAACACCACATACAGGTAGTAGGCCACCATAAATGACAGAATATTTAGTATTATTTTAATTAAGCTTCGGAACCATCCGGGGTGATATATTAAGAAGAGTATATTCCCTACTATGGAAGCACCAATGGAGAGGTTAAATATCCACAAAACTTCCTGGAAAGAAGGGGCTATGAAACTCAGATTCCAGGAGAGAAGATTGTTTACAATATACAGGAAGATCAGATTAGCTATTATGGCTACAATAAATTCTGATTTGTGTGGTTTCTTTTCTTTCAACAAATTTTTAAAAAAATCCTTTTTATTTCCCTTATCTTCAGGGTTAGAAGTTTCTTTCAATTATACCACCTCATGCATCTATCCTTTAATTTTCAGGACCCGTAAGATCAGTTAAAGTAATATGGATAATAATTATTTCGTTCTACTAGTCATTATTTACTCAGCTTATCATATTATTTACTCAATTTATTGGGGATTATAAGTCTATCATCAAATTTTTTTAGTACCCTTAAAACATTATCCGCACGATATTAATTATTCACACGTGCATCTGACCTATACACCCCTATATATGTTAAAACTGCCCCTAATGCACTGATGGCGGCAAATATATAGAAGGATACATTAAGGCCTTCCATGAAGAGGGGATAATTGGAAGGTGCTATTTCCACATTGCCCAGGAAGCCCGTTAAGATTAACAAAAGGATTCCCAGGCTCAGGGTCTGGCCAATGAAAATCATGGTGGAGAGGGTGGCGGATCCCACACCGTAGAATTTACTGGTTAATGATCCCAGGAAATTTTGATTGGTAGGTGCTGAAAACAAACCTAATCCCACACCGACCAGGAGTAATCCGACAACTACCTGGAAGAGGGGAGTTTCAAGACCCGAAAAGGCGAGAATTAATAATCCTATGGTGCATACAACTGCTCCTAAGAGAATAATTCTTTTATTATCTCTTTTGTCAATCCAGCGCCCCACCACTGGAGATAAGAGGGCCACGGCCAGTGGCTGGACCGCCAGGATCAAGGCGGTGCTAATGGTGTCCAGACCCCGCAGGTTCTGCAGGTAAAGGCTGAGGAGTGTCCACATTGCCGAGGTTCCAATGGTCACCAGGAGAAGAGCGGACCCTGAAAAACGGGTAAGTTTGTTTTTAAAAATTTTAAGGGAAATAATAGGATTAGGGGAGTCCTTAATTACTCTAAAGAAGAGTGCCATCCCCACCAAACCAGAAAGGAGAAACACTTTCCCTGTAACCTCGTTTAGGGCGGAGAACCCGTACATTAAACTGGAAAGGGAAAGTGCATAGATCAGTGACCCCACCAGGTCGAATTTTTCACCTTCCGAACCCTTCCACTCTCCTTTAAACCGGGTTAATAACAGGACCAGGGCAAATAGGCCAATAGGCACGTTTATGAGAAAAATACTCCTCCAACCTAAACTCTGGGCCAGAAAACCTCCCAGGAGGGGTCCCAGGAATAGGCCAATATACACCGCACTGATCTCAATCCCCAGTACTCGGCCCCTTTTTTCCGGGGGAAAAATGGAGATCAAAAGGGCCACCCCGGTGGCGAATATCAGGGCACATCCTGCTCCCTGCAGGAAACTGAAAATAATCAGGGCCAGCCCCGAAGTGGAAACACTGGCCAGCAGAGATGCCAGGGTGTAAACTACAAAACCAGCAGTGAATATTTTTTTACGGCCGTGTATATCCGCCAGCCGGCCAAAGGGCAGTACCAGTGCAGCGTTAGCCAGGGTAAAGGCTGTGGGTATCCATCCCAGGAGCAGTATGTTCACCGCCAGTTCATTCTGGATAAGGGGGAGAATTAAACTTAGGGATGATCCCATGAATGGTATCAGTACAGAACCGATGATTACCAGGACCAGTGCACACCTTTCCACAGATACTTCTGCAGTGTTTTTTGGGGTTGAATCCATTGATTTTTACCTGCCCTATAATTGTAAGCATTTCCCGATAGTATACATATTCTTTAATATTATCTTGCACCCTCTATTTAGGATTGGCCCTTTCCCCAAAATTATGGAACACTAAACCCTCCATTTATAGGGAGATCTCAGTTAGGGTGGAAGTAAGGTGGATGGTGTGAATTGTTTGAGGCAAATTATTTAAGAAATTTAAATAAAGATGTGGAGTAATTAAAATAATAGTTATTGATAGTTATTGTTCAGGTAGTACCAGTTAGGGAAATGATCGAGATATTTTGAATGTGAACTTAGTGATTTTTATGTTTTCCAGTTTAATTATGGCGGGGATATGGGGTTTTGTGGCTGGATCTGCACTTCTTTTGGGGGCCGTCTTTGGTTATTATTTCCAACTTCCCAAACGTCTGATTGCCACCACCATGGCCTTTGGTGCCGGGGTTCTCATGTCAGCGGTGTCCTTTGAACTTCTGGACGAAGCCTATACACTGGGAGGTGCACCCCATCTGGTGGCTGGATTTATCATCGGTGCCCTTATTTTCACCATCACCAACCTTTACCTGGCACGTAAGGGTGCCAAACACCGGAAACGATCAGTTAAACCTGAGGAATATGAGGATGCTAATGGTGCCATGGCCATTGCCGCTGGTTCGGTTATTGATGGAATCCCGGAATCAATTGCCATTGGTCTGACCATGATCGGTGGGGGAGCAGTGAGCACGGCCACTGTGGTTGCCATATTTTTATCCAACATACCAGAAGGCCTTTCCAGTTCGGCAGGGATGAAAAGGGATGGTTGGTCTCCCCGAAAAGTATTCTCCCTGTGGCTGGTAATTACCATTATCACGGCCATATCTTCCCTTTTGGGTTATTCTGTATTCAGTCAGCTACCCGTAGAAGTGATGGCGGTTACCCTGGCCATAGCTGCCGGGGGTATACTGGCCATGGTGGTGGATACCATGATACCCGAGGCTTTTTCCCAGACCCACAACCTGGCGGGGATGGTGACGGTGATTGGTTTTGCCATTTCCTTTATCCTCTCAAAATTATGATACAACCTTTAAAAGGAGATAAATTTCTTAATACAGTAATATAAATCTCCTTTTAATATTATAACATATTTATCACATGTAAATTGAAAAATAAAAATTAAACTCGAGAATTGTTGTATTGATATAAAATATTGGAAATGAAAATGCGGGAATATAAATGTACAACAGATGAGGGAATATAAAATTGTACAATATACCGTGAAGAGAGGGAGATGGATAGATGAGTATTGAATGTCCTTACTGTGAGAAACTGGATGAATATAACTTTGGTGACCCCCTGGTTGAAACTGAACACTGGATCGTGTTTCTGGCTCCCAACCAGAGTAACCTGGGCACCTGTGTGGTGGCCTTAAAAAGAGAACAACGTACTTTGACTGGTCTTTCCCGGGAGGAATGGGATGATTTTATCAGTCTGTTAGAAAGTATGGAAGGAGCAGTTAAAACTGCCTTTGACGCCACCCTATTTAACTGGGGTTGTCTTATGAACACCTTCTATCTGGATGGAACCCCCGAACCACAGTTACACTGGCATTTCATACCCCGCTATAATCATGAAGTAGATTTTGCCGGGCATATCTTCGATGACCCTCATTTTGGCCACATGCATCCCCGGCCCCTTAAGGATATATCCCCTGAGGTGCGTGATAAAATTGCCACTAGAATAAGAGAATTTTTGTGAATCTATTTTTCTGTGAATCTATTTTTTCTTTTCCTTCAAACGAGTGTTGAGATCCTGTATTGCCTCTTCCACCTGGAGGCGTACGTACCATTTTTCATCGTCCATGGCATTTAAAAGGGGCTTAATAGCCCGTTCATCTCCAATTTTCCCCAGTGCTCCTGCGGCATGCCGGCGTACACTCACGTCCTCATCTTTCAATGCCTCGATTAAGTCCGGTACTGCTTTTTCATCACCGATCATGCCCAGAGCTTCTTCAGCTGCACTGCGGAAGCTGAAATCCTCCACTTTAAGTGCTTCCAGTAACTGATCAACGGCCCTTGGATCACCTAAACGGCCCAGGGCCAGGGCTACGGTGTTTCTGATCCTTTCATCCTTGAGTGATTCTAATAGAGGTAGGAGTGCCCGTTCATCACCAATTTCCCCCAGTGCCTCGGCAGTGTGCTGACGAACATACCATTTTTCATCGCGAAGAGATTGTAAAAGGAAGGGAGTAGCTTCACTGTCACCTATTTTTCCCAGGGAACTGGCAGCATTCCACCGTACATCACTATCCCCATCATTTAACGCCCCAATAATGGCTTTAACTACTTTTTTGTCCTTAAATTTTCCCAGAGCCCGGGCAGCAGTGGCTCGATTTTTACTGTCACTTTTCTGTAGTGCTTTTATAAGACCGTTAACATTCCCCTCACTTTCAAGCTTAGCCACATCAGGGTTGAAATCGAACAATCCCATTGTTTATCCCCCTTATAAACATATCCTTCAGAATTACCATAGATCTAGTTACAATTTAGTTTCACTGACCATGGTTCCTTTTTCGGCGTATTCCCGGAATTTTTCCATGTAATTACAGGCATCAGGGAAGAGATCATTGAATTCCACGAATTTCCGTAATTTGCTTATGGTGGAAACATCCATCACATGTTCCATGGAACAGGCATCATCTTCTGCTATTTCCGGATCCACACCCATCAATACCAGGAAGTCCTTGAGCAGGTGGTGACGGCAGCTTACCTCCTGGGCAATTTTGATTCCATCATCCATTAGTTCAATTGTGCCATAACGCTCGTAGGAAACCATGTTCATTTTTGAAAGCTTTTTAACAGCCTCAACCACGCTAGGAGGTTTTACTCCCAAGATCTCGGCCACATCTTTCACTCTAATGGCTCCCTGTTCCTGCTGCAATGAGTACATGGCCTCCAGATAATCTTCTACACTGCGGGTTATTTTCATGGAATCTGTCATTGTAATTTATTCTGTTCTTTTTATTCTATTAACCTTTTCTTATCCACAGTATTCAAAGTAAGATATGGACTTTGAATCCTTCTCTCTGTCCTCTGTTCTGAAATCTTTATACAAACCTAATGGAAAGCCTTATAAACCCTAATATACTTATAGAGTCAGCATAGATAGATTAAGGTGAAGATTGGAATAGTAGTTTTAATTGAATTTAGGAAATAAATTCTGATAGAGGGATATGTAGATGCCAAACTTCAGTATGGAAATGGCCATTTTAACCAGCATGATACTGGGCCTTATAATGGCTTTTTTTAATGTGGGGGGCGTATTTGCCCTGGTTATAGTGGGATTTGTAGCCGTTTTCCTTACCAAAGATGAAGACGCCAGTTATAAAGTTGGTGCACTGGCAGCAATTTTATTGGCCCTCCTTTACTTTGTAATCTGCCTGTTCACTCCCCCAGATTTACCATATCAGCTCCCCAATGCCGTGACCATAGGAGTGGGTTATGCTGTTGACGGTCTTTTCACCCTGGTTCTGGGACTGATGGTTAGTGTGATTATCTATGGATTGTTTGGATCCATTGGTGGTTATTTCGCAGATAAACTTTTCAAATCCCAGGATAAACCCAAAAATCCCCGGATCAGTGAAAGACCCAAAAGGATCATTAAAAGGAAACAAAAACCCCAGAGAAGAACCCTTAACCGCAGATAATTCCTTATTAATTTTAATACAGTGATATTTATGAATAACATAATTGTGGTTGGATCAGGAGCTGGTGGGGCAACTGTTGCCCGGGAACTAGCCATTCAGGGGATGGATGTCACTCTAATTGAGAAGGGTAGTAGTGTTCCCAGTGAAAAGGCATTTCAGTGTTACGACAACCTGGATGTAGGGGTGGAACTTCTTAAAACCACCTGTCTGGGAGGCACCACCCTGGTAACTGCCGGAAATGCCGTTCGAACCTGCCAGCAGGAATTTCAAAAGTTAGGAATTGATCTTTCCGGTGAATTTGAGGAAGTAGAGGCAGAATTGAAGGTAGGTCCTCTGCCAGACACTCATTTTGGAGAAGGCACCATGAAGATCATGGAAGCCTCTGCTTCACTGGGGTTAACCATGGAGAAAATGCCCAAATTCATTAATCCCGCAGAATGTGTACCCTGTGGTAAGTGCGCCTTTGGTTGTCCACGCAATGCCAAGTGGAGTTCCCTGGAATATCTGGCTGAAGCTGAAAAGCACGGAGCTCATATTGTGGATAACAGTCCAATAACCCGGATCATGACCCCTGCAGGGCAGGTTAAAGGTGTAGAGATATTAAACTCTGAAAATGGAGTTAAAAAGGAATACATTGCAGATACAGTTATATTATGTTCCGGGGCAATTGAAACTCCCCGATTATTAAGATCAGCTGGTTTAACTGCGGGTGAGCGCTTATTTGTAGACACTTTTGTCACGGTAGGTGGTGTACTACCGGGTATTAATTTTTATAAGGAAGTATCCATGAATGGATTGTATAAAAAGGAGAAGAGATTCATACTATCTCCACATTATTCCAGTTTGCTGACATCCCCAAACCAGGTAACAGAAAAGGATATACTGGGAATAATGGTCAAGATACCCGATGAATCCTCCGGTCGTGTGGATGCGAGTGGTGTGTTCAAACAGAGCACCTCCCAGGATGTGGGTTTAATGGCTGAAGGATGCGCTGCTGCTGGGGCCATACTCACCGAGGCCGGTGTTAGCCCGGATACTCTGGTTTCCACTCCAGCCCGGGGAGCCCACCCCGGGGGCACAGCGGCCGTGGGAGAAGTAGTGGACAAAAACCTGGAAACAGAAATTGAAAACCTGTTCGTGGCTGATGCCAGTGTTTTCCCCCGGGCACCAGGTGCCCCACCAGTTCTCACCATCCTGGCCCTGGCCAAGAGACTGGCTAAACATGTGGTCTCACTTAATCAATGAAATGTTGGATGATAACATGCCCTTGTAAATAGGGTATTATAAAATAAGAAATAAATATAATTTATATCCATTTTATAAATGAATCCGATGATCTTGATGAATATCAAAGAAATTATAATAAACTCTATTAAATATCCTTTTTTAGATTGGAAGAAAATTCTTATTTTGGGCTTTATAGTTGTAATTTATACAATTCCGCATGATATGGTTCCAATTAATTTACAGAATGGTTTCACTTATCCATTTTTAATTATTGCTTTATTGATCAACTGTTTTATTAGTGGATATTTTTTCAAAATTATTCAATATTCCTTAAAAGATACCAGGGAACTACCTAAATTTAGGAAGTGGGTTAAACTATTCAAAAATGGATTTAAAGTAACTTGTGTAAGCTTAATATATTCAATACCGGCAACTTTACCTTTAATAATATTAAACCTACCTTTAATCAATTATTATTTATACTTACCCGACTTTATTATCGTTATAATTGGTGCAATAGCACAAATATATTTACAGGGGTATGCCACATGGTTATTACAAGGGTATGCCACAACTTTTTTTGTTTATATGTTATATTGCTTAATAATCTTCCCGATATCTTTAATAGCAATTACCAATATGGCTAACAATGATGGCAAATGGAGTTACGCCTTTAAATTGAAAGCAATATTTGATAAAATAAAAAATATAGGATGGATTAAATTTTATTCCTGGTACTTTTTAGCAAGTGTAATTACTTTATTAGTATTATTAATAGGAATATTTCTTATGTTTATATTTTCAATCTTAATTCACAATTATCTATCCATAAAATTAATTGATTCATTAATTATTACCCCTTACATCTACATGTTCTTCTCTAGATCATTAGCTCTAATTTACAATTCAGAAAAAAATGGTCTTGAAAGATAAAAATCTATAAATAATTATGATTACAATTGTAAAATAAGAATTAGAGGCTATAAAAATGTTTCCACTAGTAAAAATAGAAATTCGTAAAGGATTTTCCTCAGAATATAAAAAGGCGATTCTGGATGGTGTACACCAGGCACTGGTGGATGCCCTGGGAATTCCAGACAGTGACCGTTTCCAACGGATATATGAACTGGATATGGAGGACTTTGAATGTCCACCGGATCGCACCGATGCCGTGACCATGATCCAGATTACAATGTTCCCGGGACGTTCATTTAATGCTAAAAAGAAGCTTTATCAGGCGATTGTGAAGAATTTAGGTGAAAATCCAGGTATTGATGGGTACGATATTTTGATTATCCTACTGGAACCCCCCATGGATAATTGGGGTATCCGCGGGGGAAAACCAGCCAGTGAAGTGGATTTGGGATTTAAAATAGATGTTTAATGGATAAAATAATTCCATTACTTATTTTTCAAATTATTATCCTATTTTGTTATAGGGATACAACAATATTGGGAAAGTGGTTATGAATTTTATAATCCTATAAATTTTTAAATTAATATTTTAATTAATTTCAAGTTTCTAGTCTTTTCAAGTTTTTAGGTCCGATAAAAGAAAAAACTTCCTCCAGTAAATACCAGAGGAAGTAAACTATATTTAAATAGCTGGAGGCGGTTAGCTATTCAAATAAATGTGAATTAATTTAGGTGGTGCGACTTTAGGTGGGCAACACATCCTTTCCATAGGTTTCATTGAGAACCTGGGCCAGTCCCACATACACGGCACTAAAACCAGTGAATATGCCCTCATAACCGGCTATTAAGGTTATGGTGGCGTTTCCAGTTATATCTCCCAGTGCCAGTAGGAAGAACAATATGGCCAGTGAAAGGAAGACCACTTGCAATCCACGGCTTAACTTGAGGGTGCCAATGAACATCACCAGAGTGAACAGTCCCCACATGAAGAGGTAGGCCGCCAAGGATAGTTTATCCGGTGCAGTAGCCAGTCCCATCTTGGGGAGTACCAGGAGAAGGACGAAACTCCACCAGAAGAGGCCGTAGGATCCGAAAGCCACAGTTCCGAAGGTGTTTCCCTTTTTGTATTCCATGGCACAGGCCATTATCTGGGCAATTCCCCCGTAAGCTATTCCCATAGCTAGGATCATACTGTTGAGGGGGATAAACCCAGCGTTATGTATGTTCAGTAACACGGTGGTCAAACCAAACCCCAACAGTCCCAGTGGTGCTGGATTTGCAGTTAGATCTTCTATTAAGACAGATTTTTTCTCATCTTCCATACTATCACACCCCTTAGGGGCAAATTTATTCAAATCATCTCCTTTTTTTGGAATTATGAATTTTTTTTACCAGCTTTAAAAAAAACTGGGGGACATTATTCTTCCAGGGTGGAAGTGTCTCCCAGATCTTCACCCTTTTCCTGGGCCCGTAGGATACGGCGCATTATCTTACCGCTCCGGGTTTTGGGTAGTTTGTCCACCTGTACTATCTCTCCCAGTACAGCTACTGGTCCCAGTTCGTAGCGGACGTGCTTTTTAAGGTCTTCTATGAGCTGGGTTTTGAGTTCGTATCCTTCGCGGAGGATGATGAAGGCCTTGATTACTTCCCCCTTAATGGGGTCGGATTTACCAATGACCGCAGCTTCGGCTACTGCCGGGTGTCCTACAAAGGCTGATTCCACTTCAGCAGAACCTATACGGTGCCCAGCAATTTTTAAAACATCATCACTGCGTCCCTGTATCCAGAAGTATCCTTCCTCATCTTTACGGGCCATATCACCGGCCTTGTAGATGTATCCAGGGAAAGCGTTCCAGTAAACATCTTTGAATCTTTCTTCATCCTTGTACAGGGTGCGGAACATGGATGGCCATGGTTTTTTAATGACCAGATATCCTCCTTTGCCTACTGGTACAGAGTTTCCCTCTTCGTCCACCACATCGGCATCTATTCCCGGGAAGGGAAGGGTTGCTGATCCTGGTTTCAGGGAGGCTGCAGGTATTGGTGATATGAGGTGCATTCCAGTTTCAGTTTGCCACCAGGTATCCATTATGGGACAGTTTTCTTTACCCACATTTTTGTAGTACCACATCCAGGCCTCGGGGTTTATGGGTTCTCCCACTGTTCCCAGGATGCGGAGGGATTCCAGGTTGTAAAGATTGGTGTATCTGGTTCCGAATCTCATAAGGTGTCTGATGGCTGTGGGAGCTGTGTAGAATTTGGTCACCCCGTATTTTTCCACAATCTTCCACCACACCCCCGGGTCAGGGTAGTCTGGTGCTCCCTCGTAGACCACCGTGGTGGTACCCAGAAGCAGGGGTCCGTAGATAACATAGCTGTGTCCGGTGATCCATCCGATGTCCCCAGTGCACCACCAGAGGTCGTTTTCGTGTATATCGAATATGTCGCGGAGGGTGGTGGCCACTCCTACCATGTATCCGGCGGTGGTGTGTAGTACTCCTTTGGGTTTCCCGGTACTTCCGGATGTGTATAATATAAAGAGGGGGTCTTCGGAATCCATCCATTCTGGTTCACAGTAGGCGGGTTCACCATCTACCAGTCGTTCGTAGAAGATTTCCCTTCCAGATAGTTCTGATATCTGGATGGGTTTTCCGGTGTGGTTGACCACCACTATGGTTTCAATGGTGGGGCATTGCAGTATTGCTTCATCAGCTATGGCTTTAAGGTCGATGATTTTACCCCTTCGGTAGGTTCCATCGGCAGTGAACAGTACTTTGGCCTTGGCATCGTTCATGCGCTCCACAAATGCACCGACACTGAGCCCGGAGTATACCACGCTGTGAACTGCTCCGATCTTGTTACAGGCCAGTATGGATATTAATAACTCGGGGCACATGGGGAGGTACATGGAAACTGTGTCTCCTTTTTTCACCCCCAAATTTTTGAGGGCATTGGCCAGTTTATTCACCTGTACATATAACTCGTAGAAGGTGATTTTTTTCTCTTCTCCACGTTCGTTGATGTATAGGATTGCCACCTGGTTGCGTTTTTCGGTTTCGATCCATCTGTCCACGGCATTGTAGGCTAGGTTAATTTTACCTCCTACAAACCACTGGTAGAATGGTTTATTACTTTCATCCAGGACCTGGTCCCATTTCTGGAACCATTCGAATTGTTCTGCCTTTTCTGCCCAGTATTTTTCCAGGTCTTTACCTTTTTCAATTTCTTTTTCCCAATTTTTCACGTGGGCTCTATTTAGAATCTCTTCTTTTGGTTCGAAAACCCTTCTTTCATCCAGAAGGACTGCTGTATCCCGTACCATTTTCATCCGCCCTTTAGTTAGATATTCCATTTTTTAATGAATGTAATTACTAAGTTACTCTAACTATATATATATTACTATTATTAATCATTATAAATTATGATTAATCATTATAAATTGATTTTTGGTAAAAAAAAGAAAGTTAAACTCAGCATATAAACTGAGTTTGCCTTAAAATGTTCCCTAAATTAGGTGTAATCCAGTTCACCCTCATTGTAAAGTTGTTGTAACTCAGTGGCATGGCCCAATTCAAAATTACGGTAGGGATTATTCATATGAGGGAAGATCATTCCATTTAATGTGTACAGATAGGCGGGGATCATCCCGTAGGTTTTCTGTAGGACGTGGAAGTACAGTGGGAATCCACATCCCTGGATTAGAACTGCATTACCCTGTCGGGCATTACCGTGCCAAGCTATGGGGAGAGGTCCAGTCTGGTTGTGTTCTTTAGCCAGGGTGTATACATGGTTCATGGCCTCATCATAGGTATCAAAAACAATACCATCGGACTTGTACTTGTATCGATCGTCAGGAGCTCCGAACAATGCTAACTTTATGGAGTCCCCGTAATTGGTAGGGTCCGCTGCTCCCGTACCCTGGGTGTCAATGAGCCCCAGTTCAATTATGAACACATCCCCGTCCTGATAACTACGGTAGTTGGAACTCCCGGCAAAGTGGCAGATCAAGGCACAATTGGAATTTTTCTCCTTGGCGTATTGGACCAGAAGTTCTGAATGAGGATGCCCAGGATAAAAGTCAGGATTTCCCACTTTAACGAATGAAATTCTACCTAAAGGAGCTAAAGGGCCACTGGATACAGTAACCACAGAATAACCTACAATCACCACCAGAATGGCAATTGCAATTAATGACCATTTCATTTTTTTATCACCTAATCTCAAAACATTTTTGATACTAAACTCATTTTTATTGATACAACACTTTTTGATACTAATTTTTTTTCAATTTTAGTGAACTACTAAACTTACTTCCATACTAAATAAATAACTTGCTATGGGAAAAAGAAGAACATCAAAGGATGAACGACAGCAAATGGGCTGCTATTCCTCCTACTATAAAGGCGGTTATTAAATTGGCGGCAGAGATAACACTGGCTGCTTTCAATCCAAATTCCCGGATTAATATGCTAATGGTGGAAAGACAAGGTATGTACAACATTCCTATTAATGCCAGGACAATAAACTGGACTGGAGTTAGTGCCAGGGATAGATCTGTCCCTACAAATGACACCAGAGTTAAGAGAACAAATTCTTTACGGACTACACCCACAATCAAGAGTATTCCTGCAAAGGAAGGTAGTAAAAGCCATCCCACTGTTAATGGTGCCATGAAATTACTTATAGGTCCCAGTATGCCCAGCACGTATAATACTTGAATTAACGCACTTCCGGCAATGAAAACTGGGAACACCAGATAGATCAGGGATTTTGTACGGTTCCAGGTTTGTTTAAGAATGGTGGATGTGGATGGCAGCCTCAGGGCATGCATCTCCATGATCAAACCCGTGGCCTCACCCGGCATGGCCTTGAGAGCCAGTTTTCCCATTATAAATATTATGATTATATCCAGAACATAAAGGGCCAGAGCCCACCATATGCTGACAAAGATGGCCACTAGGCTCAGTATGATTATGGTTCTGGCCGAGCAGGGGGCAAATGTTATGGCAAATGCGGCCAGTAATCTTTCCCTCCGGGTCTCCAGGATTTTGGTACTGTCAATGGCCGGGACACTACAACCGTATCCCAGTATCAGGGGTATCAGTGCCTTACCATGCAGACCAATTTTCTGCATAAAACTGTCCATCATAAAGGCCACCCTGGTTAGGAGACCAGAATTCTCGATATACGAAAGCAGAATGTAGAAGGGGATGACAAAGGGCACGATCAACGTGACCCCTGCTACGAATCCTCCAAAGGCCCCGTTCCATAGTACAGCAATTACTGGACCAGATAGGGCAGCATCCACTGGTTGGAAGAAACTCATTGCTTCGGTGATGATCTCGGATAGGAAGTTTCCCAGAACAAAGGTCCAGATTAAAAGACCAAGTATCACCAGTGCCGAGGTGAAATATCCAAATAAGGGATGTATAAGAATTTTATCCAGTTTTTCAGATAGTGTAGGTTTATATTTATCCTGTTTTTGAGCTCCGGCCGCGATCCTGCTGGCCAGGGCATAACGTTCTGAGGCAATTATGGAAAAGGAAGGTTCATCATGGATTTTCTCCAGTTCAAGGGCGAGATAGGTGGAGTATTGGATTGCACGTTCTGATATGGATTCCACCTGTTTATTAATTTCAGGGTCATTTTCTAAAAGTTTAATGGCTACCCATCTATTGGAATATCCCAGGTCAAGGCCCTCGTTATCCAGGAATTCTTCCAGTTGTTTAACTACCCTTTCCACTTCACCGCCATATTCAACCGGGACTTCTACTACTTTCCTGGTTTGGGCCACGTCAATGGCCTTTTCTACCAGTTTTTGTAATCCCTCACCATGTATGGCTACCGTGGGGACCACCGGGACACCCAGGGCTTTTTCCAATTTTTCGGTGTCAATGTGAAATCCCTTCTGGCGGGCAATGTCCATCTGGTTAACACAAACCACCAGAGGAACTCCCATTTCCATTAGCTGCAGGGTGAAAAAAAGGTTTCTCTCCAGTACTGAACCATCCAGGACATTGATAACCACCTCTGGTTTTTCGTGGGCAATGTATTCCCTGGAAACGATTTCTTCCATGGAAAATGTGGAAAAAGAGTATATACCCGGTAAATCGATTATATGTAATTTTTGGCCATTATAATGAAAAGTTCCCTCAGCAAGGTCCACTGTTTTCCCTGGCCAGTTCCCTACTACCTGCTCTGAACCAGTTAAATTGTTAAAAATAACACTTTTACCCACATTGGCATTTCCGGCCAGGGCTATGGTAATATCCGCTGGTTCAATTTTTACTTCTTGGGTTTCCGATGAAATGTTTTTTTCGTATTCTGATTTTTCAATGCATTCCGGAAGTTTAACCATATGATAGGGCTCCTTTAGATGGGACTGTGTCTTCTCTGATTATCTCTACAAAAACGTTTTTAGCGATATCCCTTCCCAGTGCAAGGTTAGATCCTCGTACTAATAATTGAATTGGTCCCTTAAATGGAGCAACTTCCAGGACGGCTATATGGGCGCCCATGGTTATTCCCATGTCCATCAGTCGGCGTATGACTTTGTAATCTCCCCGGATAAAAGAGACTTTACCTTTTTCATTCTTTTTCATGTCTGTAATGGAGACCAGGTTCTTATCACGTTTTCCAACCTCGTTAACTTCTTCTTGCCGCCGTTTACGGCATTCTTCACAGGTTTCAAACTGGAAGTCACACACAGGTATCAATTCTTCATCATCCGGGCATTCATCTGGGTTTTCCAGGAGCTGGCATAATGCTCGTTCCGCATCATCGGAAAGCACGTGTTCCATTTCACAGGCCTGGTCATGGACTTTATCCTTTTTTATTTTAAGCACATCGTGGAGGAATCTCTCCAGAAGTCGGTGCTTTCTGGTGATCTTGGAAGCAATTTTATATCCTTCCTCAGTAAGGGTGACACCCTTATAGGGGGAATAATCAACGTAACCCTCTTTTTGTAATTTTTTTATCATCTGGGTTACACTGGCCGGTGATACATTTAGCATGGTAGATATTTTGGTAGTTTTAACTGGTCGTTCCTTTAAAGATAGTTTATAGAGAACTTCCATGTATTCCTCGGCATTTTCACTTAAAGTATTTCCAGAAGACATTTAGGTACACCTAAATAAAGTTTTAGTTTAATACTATATAAAAGTTAGGGGTACCTAATAAAGATATTTAAAAAACCTAATAAAGATATTAAAAACTTAATAAAGAATTTAAAACCTACCGTGTTTTTTAAAAACGAAAAATAAAGCTTATTTTCTTGATTAAATTATCAATAACTCCTATATTAATCAAAAATTAAATATGAATATGTTAATATCTGAAAAACAATAAATTACCTGAATTTTAAAAAAGAAGAAAAAATGGGAGAGGTAAGTCGGAAGACTTACATCATTGGTGGCATTCCACCAGGCATTCCACCCATATCACCCATGTCTGGTTCACCAGAGCCAGATGAGGCGATCATGTCGTCGATCCGCAGGATCATTTCTGCTGCTTCGGCAGCTGACTGGATGGCCTGTTTTTTAACCCGTTTAGGTTCAATGACGTGGGCTTCTTTCATGTCTACCACATCACGTTGGAATACATCCAGTCCCATGTAGAAACTCTGTTCCTGGGCGGCTCGCATGTCCACCAGGGCGTCGATCTGGTCAATTCCAGCATTTTCAGCCAGGGTTTTAGGGACGATTTCCAGGGCTTCAGCAAAAGCAGCAATTGCTAACTGTTCACGGCCACTGATGGTGTCGGCGTAGTCCCGGAGTCCTTTGGCAATTGCCACTTCTGGGGCTCCACCACCAGCTACTACCTGACCATCTTCCACGGTTGCAGAAACTACTCCAATAGCGTCTTCTACTGCTCTTTCAACTTCTTCAGCTACGTGTCGGGTACTTCCTCGGAGGATGACGGATACCGCCTTAGGATCATCACATTCTTCCACAAAGGTGAGTATTTCATCGAAGATCTTCTTCTCGTAGACGTGACCGGCGTGTCCCAGGTCTTCTGGAGAGAGCTCGTTAATGTTGGTTACCAGACGTGCTCCAGTGGCCTTGGCCATACGTTCCATATCGGATTTCCTTACCCGTTTGAGGGCCATAATTCCTTCTCTGGCGAGCAAGTGCTGTGCCAGGTCGTCTATTCCTTTCTGACAGAATATGACATTGGCACCGCTTTCCACGACCTTGTCCACCATATCCTTTACCATCTGTTCTTCCTGGTCTAAGAAGGCCTGCATCTGGGCGGGGTCAGTGAGTTTGATTTTGGCGTCAGTTTCCAGGTCTTTGACTTCTATTGGGTATTTTAAAAGTGCTATTTTAGCATTTTCTAGGTTTTTAGGCATGGCATTGGTTGCCCTGCTTTTGTCGATAACCACCCCGTTGACGATCTGGGAATCGTGGACTGTTGCTCCCTGTATTCTCTGGATGTTAATGTGGTCGGTGTCCACTTCACCGTCTTCTTCCACCTGGAGTACGGCATCCACTACCAGTTCAGCCAGTGGTCCTCGTGCTTTTTCAGTTCCTTTACCAGTCATGGCCGTCATGGCTACCATGCAGAGGGTTTCACGGTCACTGGCATCAATAGCTATCTGGTTTAAGAGTTCCTGTGATTTTGCTGCAGCTTTGCGGTATCCCATCACCAGGGTGGTGGGGTGTATCTCCTGGTCCAGGAGGTCTTCTGCCTTTTTGAGTAGTTCTCCAGCAATGATAACCGCAGTGGTTGTTCCGTCTCCCACTTCGTCTTCCTGGGTTTTGGCAACTTCCACTAGCATTTTAGCGGCAGGATGCTCGATGTCCATTTCTTTGAGGATAGTTACACCGTCATTGGTGACCACAATGTCACCTAAACCATCCACGAGCATTTTATCCATTCCTCGTGGGCCTAGAGTTGTTCTAACGGTTTCAGCCAGTACTTTTCCGGCCATAATGTTCATTCTCTGAGCGTCCCTTCCTAATACTCGGGAAGAGCCTTCAGGCATTATAATAATAGGTTGTCCTTGTCCTTGTCCACCTAATTGTGCCACATTATCATCTCCGTTTTTCTCAATTGGTAATTTATCAGTGGGTTAGAGGTTATATAAATATGTTGCGGAAGCAGGTTATTTAAAGATTCATCAGTACTGACCGTTTTATATAATACTCCTTTTCCCCGGATTGAAAATTAGTAAGGTCACATCTTTTTTTAACCAGAAAATTATTACTCATGTACCTGGATTTTCAGATCAAATAAACAGTTTAGGATACTTGAATTTATTTCAAAAATGGTTTAATAAACTGAATTGATCCCAAAGGTCAATCCAACTTTATTATTAATCCAAAAAGCTTTATATAACCTTTAAATACTTTAATAATCATTTTTATAGTGTTAAAAAGTTCAAAAAGAATTATAGTAATACTTTAGCCAGTATACAAACAGGGTTATTCTTTTTGATTGGGAAACATTTCCCTGCAAAAAAGATTCCAAACAGGGAATAATTGACAATTCTCCAGTCAATGATCATTAAACCGCAAATGGAACATTAAATCAAAACACAATGAGTTATTAAAAAAGTTAGTGTTTTCAGGGAATTATTAATAAAATATAAAAAAGGTGCTTTGATGCCAAATATAGATATTAAAAATAATATTAGCTTTAATAAATTTAAAACGGATAGTGAATATCGTTCCATAGTTTTAACAATTATTTCCGCAGTTTTTTTATTAATCAGCTGGTCCGGTATCTTAAAAAATGTAATACCATTTGACGTGGCCCTGGTGAGCGTGGTAATCAGTGGAACTCCCATTCTTTTGGAGGCAGTTAAGGGACTTATCACCTCTTTTGATCTCAAAGCAAATGTACTGGTGAGTATAGCATTGATTGCCTCTCTGTTAATTGGGGAATATTTTGCAGCTGCAGAAATTGCCGTTATCATGACGATTGGTGAGATACTGGAGGACCGAACAGTTCGAAAAGCCCGGGAAAGTGTAAAAAAACTTTTAGAGCTAACACCCCCTATGGCCCGCATTAAGACACCCGACGGAGAGAGGGAAATACCAGTGGAGGATCTGGCCATGGGTGACATTCTTCTGGTAAAACCAGGAGAATCCATCCCAGTTGATGGAATTATTATAAAGGGACATACCTCCATTGACCAGTCCATACTGACTGGGGAATCCATGCCGGTTGATAAAAAAATAGGGGATGAAGTATTTATAGGCACTCTGAATCAGTTGGGCGTCATTGAAGTAGAGGCTACTAAAGTGGGGGAAGATACATCCCTGGCCAAACTCATACGCCTGGTACGTGATTCTGAAGATAAAAAAGCACCGGTGGTTAGATTAACTGACCGGGTGGCCACTGTAATTGTCCCCCTGGCAGTTGCCGCCTCCCTGATAACCTACTTCTTAACCCAGGACATCATACGCTTGGTAACTATATTAGTGGTGTTTTGTCCCTGTGCACTGGTACTGGCCACTCCCACGGCAATTATGGCCGGTATTGGTAATGCATCACGTAAGGGAATCCTGATTAAAAGTGGGGAAGCACTGGAAACTGTGGGTAAGGTGGATGTTATTGCCTTCGATAAAACCGGTACCATAACCTACGGTAAACCCGAAGTAGCTGAAGTTATGTCATTAAGTGATGAGTACACTCCTGAAGAGATTTTGAGTATATCTGCAATGGCAGAAAAATTCTCAGAACATCCCATTGGTCAAGCTGTACTCCATAAAGCAGAAAATGAATTATTATCAGTAGATGACCCTCAAAAGTTCAGGGTAGAACTAGGCCAGGGTGTCGAGGCCGATATAGATAATCAGCAGGTTCTGGTTGGAAATAGAAAACTCATGGATAACAACCTAGTCCTTATAACTCCGGAAATGATTGATATAATGAAATTTCAGGAAAATAGGGGTAAAACTGTTCTGCTGGTGGCCATTGAACAATCAATAATTGGAATTATAACTGTAGCAGATAGGATCAAAGGAGAGTCCAGAGAAATAGTAGAGGAACTTAAAGAAATAGGTATTAAGGAGGTTTTCCTGTTAACCGGTGATAACCAGGTTACGGCATCATCTATAGCACGGGATATCGGAGTAGATAGGGTCTATTCCCAGCAACTTCCCGAGGATAAGGTCCGGGTAATTGAAGAACAGCTACAGCAAAACCGGAAGGTGGGTATGATTGGTGATGGGATCAACGATGCTCCGGCCCTGGCCCGGTCCAATGTGGGTGTGGCCATGGGTGCCCTGGGCTCTGATGTGGCTATTGAAACCGCCGATGTAGCCTTGATGTCCGATGATATAAGTAAAATACCAGAACTCATCCATCTCTCCCGTAAAGTCCGGGGCACCATTAACGTGAACATAGTGGTACCCATCCTCATCAATTTCACGGCCATTGTCCTGGCTGCCTTTGGTATCATTGGCCCGGTGGCTGGTGCTCTGATTCACAACCTGGGATCGGTTCTGGTGGTGGGTAATTCTTCCCGGCTCATCAATTATCGCCGCAATAAAACTTCTAAAAAATCAAAAATTATCGTTAAAAATGCGGAATCTGTATCCCCGCCTTGATTTTAGGCATTTTTTAATTATTTTTCCTTTTTTTTATCTTCCTAAAAATTAAATCCTATTGAAAAAACATTAAAACTATGTGAAAATTAAGTCAGTGTATTTTTAGCTTAAAATAATTGATTTAAGTTGTTATAATTTTAAGATAGGTATTTAAAGATTATAATACATATCTAAGGCCGAGTAAGATTAATTATCCATAATCAAAGAGGTGAAAAGATGGCTGCTAATCTCCATGTGATGACTGGTAGAAAGGGGGGTTGGGATGTTAAAAGGGATGGTGCGGTGAAGGCATCAGGACATTTTGACACCAAGGAAGAAGCAATTGAATTCGCCGAGGAAGAAGGTAAACGATACAATGTGGAAGTTTTCATCCACAGTGAAAATGGTAAAATAGAAAAAAGGGAAAGCTTTGGTAAGAACCTCTATTAAGATAGATCTACTGGCTAACCAATTTTTTTTTTATTTTCCTTAATACCCTATTTTTTTAAATTAAGAATTTTCACTTATCTAGCATCACTAATCCCTGTCTAGCATTCACTTAATTTACTATTTATCCTCCTAATCACAATAGCTAAAAAAAAGTAGCTAAAAAAAAGTATCCCTAAATTTTAACCATAATGTTCAACCCTGCACTCGATACTTAAATTCCCATATGAATTTCCCGGTGTGCTCACCACCAGCCAGGTGTTCCATCTCGTGGGAGACACCGTAGGCCGCAGATCCTTCAAAGGTCAGGGGCCCCTTGATTCTTTCTAGATGTATTTCCATGGCTGCCGGGTTGAGTCCCGCCAGTATGATATCTTCAGCATCCAGTTGAACCCGGAAAGGCCTTTCTACCAGTTCACGTTCATTTTTAGTACCGCATTTCTCCAGGCGCAACACTTTACCTTCCGTGGAGATTAAAATTGGATTTACAAATAGGGTTACCCGTTCCAGAGTATAACCTTCCTCTTCGACCTCGTTGTAACGGGTTATTTTCTCTTTCACCGCCATGGCTTCCAGTTCACTGGTTTTAAAGCTCCAGTCTCCACCAAATTTAAGGGAAAATAATACAGGTATGAAGGCATCTGGTTTGATCTGGAGGTCCTTTATGGCTTTGTTCTCCGCGAAGTTGAAAGAAAGCTGTTTTTTGAGTTTATCATAATCCAACTGAGTATAATCTGTAGATTCCACCTGATCACCCACCGGGTCTTAGGATTCCATATTTTTAAAAATATCTCTAAAAAAAGGCTAAATAAAATGAAAATAAAACAGGAAAAAATCATTCCTGCCTTCAAGAATGCTTTTATTTATTACTGTGGTCAGCTATGGCTTGGTCCACAACTTCCAGGATGGCTGGATCCAGGTTATCTTCTTCCCTGATTACCAGTGGTATGTTGTCACAGTACACCACTTCCAGACCGGCCTGGAGTGCATCCTTGGTGGCCACGTCTACTGCCGCGGCCTTCAACTCGGTTAACATGACATCAACCTGGTCAATGTATTTTTCAATGTCCTTCTGGAGTAATGGCCGATTGGACAGGTAGGGTGTGGTTCCCACTACTGTGCAGCCATGTTCTTCTTCCAGGTGTTTTATAAGAACCTCTTTAACTGAATCAGGAGCGGTGGTAGCAAATAAGACACGTTTACCCTCCACTGATTCCAGGGGTTTGGGCCTGAACACCGTGGGTATAACCGTGGCTTGGGGATTGATTCCCTCTATAAATTTCTGGATACGTTCCACCTTCCCGGGACTGGCCATTGGCTCTTCACACATGGTTACAACCACCAGATCTGCCAGTTTAATACGGTAGGGGCCGAAGAATCTCTCAATGTTGATTATGGGCTGGTTAGCACCTACCAGTACAATGTGCCGGTCAGTTTTAATGGGTGGTATGGCTGCTCCACTTCCCTCCATTATCACAAATTCAGAATCAACTTCGTTGGCCATCTGGGCGCCCTGTTTCATGTTGGTGATGAACACCTGCCCCACCATTCCTCCACCGCAACGGCGGCATCCAATGGTGAGTATTCGGCTCATCAGGGCATCTTCCCAGTGGTCACTGGCAGCGTGGATTCCCTTATCAGATTGTTCCATGAGGTACTGGGGTGTGATTTCGATCTCATCTCCCCGGACGATCTCCGGTTCCTCCGGACCTCCACGGCCCATGGCCACCACACAGGGGTTGTATTTTTCCCTGTGGATTAAACGGGCAGCGTAGGCTGACACTGCGGTTTTACCGATTCGTTTACCAGTTCCCAGAATTTTAAGGGATGGTTTGGTGAGGACTTCATATTCATCCAGGGGTTGGAATGAAAAATCAGGCCCCTCGTAGAGTATTCCCTGCTCCAGGACCATAGAAGCTATCTTGAAACGTTTAGAATAATCAACCACCGGTTCGTCAGAAAGATCCATAACCACATCGGCATGGTGTTCAACGGCTACTTCAACAATAAGATCATAGGGAATTTTATGATGATCAGGACCAAAATAAACTTTAACTCCCAGTTTCTTACCAATGGATTCTGGTGTGGCATCTCTAAGTTTTTCTGTGCCTCCAATGAATACCGCGGCAACCACTTCGATGTGTTCAATGTTATCAAGAGTATTTAATGCGGATTTAGTAACCGGAAGATAGTGTTCACCATCAATCAAGCATACCATCTTTAATAAGGTACTCATTTCAATATCACCAGCCAGGGGTGTTTTAATTTACATTTCAATTTTTTGTATGGCTAAGGCATCATCATTCTGGAATCGTATGAGTTCTTTTCGCGACCGTTTTACTAATTCTGAGAGTCCATTGGAAATGTTAGAAGAAGTTCCTCCGTTGTTGGCAGCAATGATCTCAGAAATAGAATTTGATAATACAAAAATAGCATATTTATGTTCGGCTTTGGTGCGGTGTATGTGATGTGGGCTGATGTTAAGGCATAAGTACTCCTTACATTCATCCTTCACCTCATACTCATGGTCCAGATGCTTTAAAACGTATACCAAAAATTGGTGTAACTGTATAAGCTCATCTTTGTACATATCTACCAGACACCTACAATTAAGTAATTTAAATTCGATCAACAGGCATATATAAATTTGCCCCCAAAGCTATACCCAGAAAAAACCATAAGCATAAGGTATAAAGTATGAAAGTGCTGGGCACAGTGGGTAAAATAATGTTTACCCATGGTTACAAATAAAGGTTTGGACTGATCCATAATACAATAACAATAATCCACAACAACCTGTTTAAAAACTTGATCTTGGTTAATAAAATTGATGCTTGGTTAAAAAATGAAAATTATAAAAATAGATGACGGAACTATGGAAAAATTCTTACAGAGATCACAGTTAGACTCCAGTTCTATTGTCAACATTGTAGAAGGCATTGTGAGCAATGTTAGGGATAATGGAGACAAGGCACTCCACCACTACACTGAAAAATTTGATAAAGTTGACCTTAAGGATTTTCTCATTGAAGAAGAGGATTTAAAGGGGAGTATCCAGAAAATTAACTCCCAGCTTATGGTTAGTCTTGAAAAGGCGGCATCCAACATTGAAAAATTTCACCAGTCCCAGTTACCACAGGAATGGTCACTGGAAGTGGATGAGGGCATAACTGCCGGTCAGATCGTCCGTCCACTGGAAAGGGTGGGTTGTTACATACCGGGCGGAAGGGCAATCTATCCGTCAAGTATTCTAATGACGGTTATCCCGGCAAAGGTTGCAGGGGTGGAGGAAATTATATGTTGCACCCCTCCTGGTCCCGATGGAACAGTGCAGGACATGGTTCTGGCGGCAGCCTACCTGGCTGGTGCCGACAAGGTATACCGGGCGGGTGGGGCACAGGCTATTGCAGCCATGGCCTACGGAACTGAAACCATTCCTGCAGTGAATAAAATTGTGGGACCCGGTAACATCTTTGTAACTGCGGCCAAAAAAATGGTATACGGACAGGTAGATATTGATTTTCCTGCCGGACCATCAGAAGTCCTCATAATAGCCGATGAAACTGGTAATCCTGAGTACATTGCACTGGACCTCCTGGCCCAGGCAGAACACGACCCCCAGGCGGCCTCAGTACTGGTGACCACATCCATGGCGCTGGCCACTGCCGTGAAGGACCAGGTAGAGGAAGAGTTGCCCCGTATGAAAAGGGAAGAGATCATCACTGAATCACTGCAAAAAAACGGTAAAATCATTGTGGTCAATACAATGGATGATGCCATCCGGTTTTCCAATGAATACGCACCGGAACACCTGATAATAGCAACCCGCAAACCAGAAGAAGTGGTTAAAGATATTAAAAATGCGGGGAGCATATTCCTGGGAAATTTAACCCCGGTAGCTGCCGGCGATTATGGTTCGGGCACCAACCACGTCCTGCCCACATCATTCTGCGCCCGGATGTACTCTGGCCTTTCCACGGAATCCTTCCTGAAGAAGCCAACTGTCCAGAGGTTATCTGAAGAAGGTTTAAAAAGCCTTAAAGATGTGGTTATCCCCCTGGCAGAATACGAAGGCCTTTATGCACACGCTGAATCATTTAAAAAGCGTCTGGATGGAATAAAAAAATAAGTTGATACTACTATAATGAAAGTGACAGGTGCACCTAAACAAAAGGTACACCCTAAACTAATATATTATATAACATGCCAGTGATTAGTTTAATAGAAATAAGTATATTCTACCTGGAACACTAAAGGTATAATTGAATAATAATTAATCAAATAGGAATTGAATTAAAAAATCATCATTTTTATCAGTGCTGAATTTCTTATCACCCCTTTAAAAAATTCAACTGGTATTAATGCAATTTTTGAATCTAAAATTTGAATTTAAGCTTAAAAAGCTATTTTAGATGTTCACACACCAATTTGTATCCCTATTACATTAAATTGAGGTGAATTAAATTGACAGATTCATTAGGAGACTGGAAAAGAACACATTACTCACAGGAACTTGACGAAGATATGGACGGCGAAACAGTGACTCTCATGGGCTGGGTTCATGAGATCCGTGACCTGGGCGGTATTATCTTCGTACTTTTACGGGACCGGAATGGTATAACCCAGATAACTGCTCCCAGCAAAAAGATCACCCCCGAACTAATGGAAGAAATAAGAAAATTCAAAAAAGAGTCAGTTATCGCGGTTAAAGGAACCATTCAAGGATCACCTAAAGCACCAGGTGGTGTGGAAGTCATACCAGAAGAAGTTAAGGTACTGAATGAATCCAAACAGCCATTACCACTGGACCCCACTGAAAAGGTGCGGGCTGAAATTGACACCCGGCTGGATTCCCGTTACCTTGATCTGAGAAAACACAGCATCAGTGCCATATTCAAAATAAAAAGCACAATGCTGCACTCAGTCCGTATTTTCCTGGAAGAAAAGGGTTTCATGGAAGTCAACACCCCCAAACTGGTGGGATCCGCCACAGAAGGTGGAACCGAACTCTTCCCCATAACCTACTTTGAAAGGGAAGCCTTCCTGGGTCAAAGCCCCCAACTCTACAAACAGATGATGATGGCCACTGGACTGGATAAGGTCTTTGAAATTGCCCCTATCTTCCGGGCCGAAGAACACGATACCCTGAGACACCTCAACGAGGTAATATCCATTGATGCAGAGCTGGCCTTTGCTGACCAGGAAGAAGCCATGGAACTCCTGGAGAAACTGGTGCACCATGCCATTAAAGAAGTGAAGGAAAACTGCCAGGCCGAACTGGAAGATCTGGGAGTGGAACTGGAAGTACCCGAACTACCCTTCCCCCGTCTGGAATACGATGAAGTAATCGACATAGTTAATTCCAAGGGTGTGCAACTTCAGCATGGCGAAGACCTCTCCAGGGCAGCTGAAAAAGCATTAGGCGAAGTTATGGATGGCTATTACTTCATAACCAACTGGCCCAGTGAAATCAAACCATTCTATGTCCAGCCCCATGAAGATGAACCGGAAAAAAGCTATGCTTTTGACCTGATGTACCGGGATCTGGAAATATCCTCTGGGGCAACCAGGGTACACCAGCACGATCTCCTGGTGAAACAGATAAAGAGTAAAGGACTGAACCCTGACTCTTTCCAGCGCTATCTAGCAGCATTCGAGTACGGAATGCCACCACACGCTGGTTGGGGATTGGGAGCAGAAAGGTTCACCATGTGTATCACCGGAATGAAAAACATCCGGGAAACCGTGCTCTTCCCCAGGGACAGGAGAAGGTTGACTCCTTAAGTCAACCTTTTTAATAAAAAAAGTTTGAACCTTCCCCATTCTTTTTATGGTATTAATTACTCCTTTTCTATTCTTAAATCTAAATAATTACTCAAGGAAATGTAAAATGAAAATATACGACATAGCTGTAGTGGGAGCCGGACCTGCCGGTTGCATGGCCGCCATCCAGGGGGCAAAACAGGGAAAAAATGTGATATTGCTGGAGAGAAATGATAAAATCGGCCGTAAACTACTTCTAACCGGCAACGGCAGATGCAATCTTACCAATACTTCCAGTTTGAAAGTTTTCCTTGAAAAGTTTGGCAGAAGAGGTTCATTCTATCGTGATGCCTTCAGCACATTTTCCAACCAGGACCTGATGGAGTTTTTTAAAGAAAATGACCTTAAAATGAAGGTAGAAGAGGAGGGACGTGTATTCCCCATCACTGAAAAGGCAGAATCTGTGGTTGAAGTTTTGATAAAGGTTTTGAATAAATATGGGGTAAAAATTGTTTGTAATTACCGTTTAAATCATTTAAATAAAAGTTCAAAGATTTTCAAACTATCTTCAAAGGAAAAGGAGTTAATCACCGCCCGTAAAGTTATCATTGCCACGGGAGGAGTTACCTATGGCTTCACCGGCTCAACCGGGGATGGTTTAAATATGGCAGAATTATTGGGCCATAATATTACCGAACTAAAACCAGGGGGTGTTCCCCTGAGGGTGCGGGAAAAATGGATTCATAAGTTAAAGGGAGTTACCCTGATGGATGTGGGCCTCACAATAGCGTACGGGGGTAAAAAAATAACTTTGCCCCGGGGAAACCTTCTTTTAACCCACTTTGGTGTTTCAGGACCAGTAATTCTGGATATGAGTCATGATATTATAAATCTTTGGGATGAACACGGGGATTTAAAGCTCTACATTGACTTTAAACCAGAAGAACAAAGAGAATCCCTGGAAGGGGAGCTCATTAGAGACTTCCAGAATAACAGTAAAAAGATTTTAAAGAACTACTTAAAAAAACATCTCCCCAACCGTACCATTGAACCTATATTAAATACCATATCACTTGATCCCCAGAAACAGTTGAATCAGGTCAACAAAAAGGAGAGGTTGAAGTTGCAGGAGGCATTGAAAGCCCTTCCTTTGACTGTAACTGGTCACCTCCCCCTGGATAAGGCTATGGTAACCTGCGGGGGAGTCAGCAAAAAGGAAATTGACCCGAAAACTATGGAATCCAATCTGGTTAGTGGATTATATTTTGCCGGGGAGATAATATCTGGTTGTGGTGGTAGGGGTGGGTATAATTTGCAGCAGGCCTTTTCTACCGGTTATGTTGCAGGGTGCAGTGCGGCATCCTCAGAGAATTAAAAATGAACCAGGAAATATATTTGGTTTATGAAGCAACAGTTAATTTAAAATTTGTAATGAAAATTAGAGATATATCAATATAACAGAACTATTTAGAATCCTGTTAAATTGATTAAAAAAGAATATTTAGCCTATTTTTTAGAGTTCATGTTTTTAATGTACTCTTCCAGTGGCCGGGTAGCGAAGTAGAGCACGATAACCACGGCAATTAGCCAGGTGAAGTTGGTTACAATGGTCTGTGCCCCGGGAAAACCCACCACCCCCATGGTTAATAGGGGAACAAATGCCAGGTACACAGTTATGAGAGATACAGTAATGGCTTTCCTGATTTCTCCGGTGTTAAAGGGTGATGTTCCCGACATGTAATTTACAATGAGCATCATACCCAGAAAGGTGACCAGGCCCAGGGATACGAATATCCATTGCAGTGGTATGGACAGCAGGATGATTATGGCTGGTATTAACACCAGATCCAGAAATCCCAGAATACCAACCATTTTCAGGGCATTCTTCCAGCTTTTTTCATTGGAATGTCTGACCTTACGCAGTAAATTGTCCCGCTCTTTAATGGCTTTTATCCGCTCTTTATCCATCCATTCAATCTTAATTTCAAGTTCATCATTGATGGATTTCAATTTTTCATTTTTCAGGAGATTTAAATCGTTGATCTCTTTTTCCAGATCAATACGCTGTTGATTTAATTCATCAACACTTTTTTCCAATTCATTTCCCTCATCCTCTGCCATGTCAAATCCCCACCAAAGAAATTGGCTTTAGGTGCATTAGACCTAATTCAATCTATGGATATTATGGTAAAAGGCCTATATTAATTTTTAGATGAGAATTAACAAAAACTGATGATTTCATTTGATTATCCACCACAACCATATAATTATTACTTTTTTGGACATTGATGGTATTAGATTGTAGTCTACTAATATAAATTGCACTTAATTACGATTTTATTAGTCATTGATTACATAGAATGAATGCATAGAATGGAAGGTGTAAATATGTCAGAAAATATTCCAGAAAAAGGAGCAGTTATCCAGAAAGACCTGGAAACCTATGCTATAATTCCCTATATTCCCGGTGGTCTGGTGGACCCTGATACATTAATTAAAATAGCAAACACTGCCCAGAAATACCATGCAAAAACTCTTAAAGTAACTTCTAACCAGAGTATTGCCATCATTGGAATTAAATACGATGATATTGACCGGATCTGGGAAGATCTGGACATGAAACCCGGGGGGTTCATTGGGAAAAAAGTTAGAACCGCTAAAATTTGCCCCGGAACCACCTACTGCAAACGAGCTCAACAGGATTCCATCAGCCTGGGACTTAAAATCGATGAAAGGTTCCAGGGAATAGAACTACCCAACAAACTTAAGATCGGAGTATCGGGGTGTCCAAATTCCTGTTCAGAGTCTGGAGTGAAAGATATTGGACTCATTGGCTTCAGAAAGGGGTGGAGAATTTTGGTAGGTGGAACCAGTGGAATAAAACCAATGATCGGCCAAACTTTAGCCCAAGATCTGCAAGATGATGAAGTCCTTGAACTGATTGGTAAAATAATCGAATATTACCAGGAAAACGGGGATAAAAAACGTTTAGGTAGATTTATTGAGAGGATAGGCTTTGAAAGATTTAAAAATGCGGTTCTCCACTAATAAATATCAGAATTGGGATTTAAATCCTTAAAACCATTGGATTTAATCCTTAAAAATCCACAATTATTGGGACAATATCTCCCATTCTTTTTATATCTGGCCTGCATTTTTTAATGATTTGTTCTGTAATCGCAGGTCTAATAAGGAATCTGATAGGAATCAGGAAAAATAAAATTAGTAAAGAAAAGCCCGGGTTAATGATACTTCTTGGTAGTTTTTAAAATACTCCTGACAGATTTTGGACGATATTTACGCACATTACGAACGTAATGGTCCTTATTCTCAGCATTTTTATTATCTGAAGTCATAACAATCCCCCCCTGTAGGTTATTATGTTATCTTTGGTTATTATATTTTTTTAAAAGGATAAAAAAATTCAAAAAGATAAAAAAAGTTCTCAGTTTTAATAAATTAAACCTTTTGCCACTTGAATAAAAGAATAATCGCAATGCTTCACCAACTTCCCTTAAGCTCCGGATTTCTACTGCTTCTTGTCCGGTGAACTTTTGCCATCTATTCCCAATTACCGTACATTAAAAAGGAATGAGATCACACAATTTATATATTTAATAACGTATCCTGGATTCAATACCATGATCAACATTGTATACGATATCAAAGTTTACAGACAGACCCTGAAAGACATTATCAAAGAAGATGATGTGGTGGTTGAGCTGGGCTGTCATGTGGGTAATTCCACCCGTATCATATCCCAGCTAGCGTCCCACGGGAAGATAATAGCACTGGACAAGGGCACTGAATCTAGAGAGAAGCTGGATGAACTGAAAAAGGAAGTTAAAACTCCCATTGAATTTATAAATGCAGATGTGCGCCTACACGAAACCCTGGAAGAAGTGACCCAAAAGGTGGATGAGTGGGGTGGTTGTGATGTTCTCTCGGTGGATCTGGGTGGAGGTTACCATCCCGACACCACCTTCAAAGTTTTCTACATTTGGTCATCAACTTTAAAACCTCGTGATACAATAATAAGAAATAGAGGTCTTTTAGACTTTATTCACTCATCATCCGGCACTGAGATCATCAGGTCAGAAAATGGGTGGCTGGAGTCCTGTGGAGATGATGGCATCCCACCGCGTTTAAAAGAACTAAAACTCTGGTCTCCTAAACTATAAGAAGGAGGGTATTTATGATAGGAAAGAAAATCAGGATTGAAAGGATAATCAACCGGAAAACCGGGAGATGTGTTATCGTGCCCATGGATCACGGTGTTTCCATCGGACCTGTGGAAGGAATAATAAAAATGGCAGAGACCATAGATGAAGTGGCCAGCGGCGGTGCCAACGCTGTAATAATGCATAAGGGAATGGTCGGCACAGGACACCGAGGTTATGGACGGGATATTGGACTGATTATCCATTTATCCGCCAGTACTGCCCTGGGACCAGACCCGGATCATAAAGTACTGGTGACCAGTGTGGAAAAAGCCATCCAGTTGGGAGCAGACGCAGTATCGGTACATGTAAACGTGGGATCGGAGATGGAACCCGAGATGTTAATGCACCTGGGAAGCATCTCCGAGATCTGTGATGACTGGGGAATGCCCCTCATTGCCATGATGTACCCTCGAGGCAAGAAAATTGACAATGAACACGATGCCGAAGTGGTTAAGCTGGCAGCCCGTGCCGGTGCCGAGCTGGGAGCCGATATCATTAAAACCAATTACACCGGAGACCCGGACACATTCAA
This sequence comes from Methanobacterium formicicum, assembly GCF_029848115.1. Classification (NCBI taxonomy): domain Archaea; kingdom Methanobacteriati; phylum Methanobacteriota; class Methanobacteria; order Methanobacteriales; family Methanobacteriaceae; genus Methanobacterium; species Methanobacterium formicicum. Next base: position 53,555 of record NZ_JARVXG010000047.1, read on the forward strand.
AGAAGTTATCGACGGTTGTCCCGTCCCCCTGGTCATTGCCGGAGGACCCCGAGTGGAAACTGACCGTGAACTTCTGGAAATGGTTAAAAACTCGGTGGACATGGGTGGAGCCGGTGTGGCTATAGGTAGAAACGTTTTCCAGGCCAGATCTCCCCAGAAAACAACACGGGCCATTGCGGAAATAGTGCACAACAACCTGGAAGTGGACGAAGCCCTTAAAATCTTAAATGGTAAATAAATACCCATTTTTTAATCCCCAATAAAATAAACCCCCCAAAAATACGATCATTTGTAGATAAAAATATCTATAAATGTTTTAGAAGGTTATAACTATGAAATTTGCATGGATAATGGCTGAAGGTAATGTATGGGACAAGAAAAAGCAATTCATTACCACTGCACTGGAATCTGGGATGGATCACGTTGTTGACTTCAGCGATGCGGACAATATCCGCAGACTGGGTAATGTAAAACTCATTTCGGATATTGATGGCTCCGATGTGATGCTGGTGGGCCGTAACAGTGAAGGTGATGGCACTCTCATCATACCCGATGATCTTTCAGAATCCAAGGATCTGGCTGCAGTTAAAAGGTTAAAGAGAATGGACAAGAAAGTGGCAGCCTATGTGGAAATTCTCACCAAAAAACATCAGGAACTGGCTGCTCTCCTTGGAAAGGAAGCAGATTACTTAATACTCATGGGACGGGACTGGAAGGTCATTCCCCTGGAAAACCTCATTGCGGGATTGCAGGATGAAGATGTGAAGATCATTGCCGCCGTAGCTGACTATGATGAGGCTAAAGTGGCCCTGGAAACAATGGAACACGGAACTGATGGTATTCTACTCTGCCCCCATGAAATTAGCCATATTAAAAAGGTTTCGGAGTTAATAGACAAGATAAAAAGTGAAAGTTACCAGTTGAAACCAGCCACCGTAACCAAGGTGGAACCAGTGGGTATTGGAGACCGGGTGTGTGTGGACACCTGTTCCATGATGCAGCTGGGTGAGGGTATGCTGGTGGGATCGTACTCCCAGGGACTGTTCCTGGTGCACAGTGAGTCCATGGAAAGTGAATATGTGGCTTCACGACCCTTCCGGGTTAACGCCGGACCAGTGCACGCCTACGTCATGACCCCCGGAAACAAGACCAAATACCTCTCGGAACTGGAAACCGGGGATGAAGTTCTAACTGTGGACCAGGAAGGCAACAGTAAAGTGGCCATTGTAGGCCGGGTCAAAATTGAAAAACGTCCCCTGATGCTGGTGGAAGCTGAATCTGATGGAGTTATTCTCCGAACTCTGCTCCAAAACGCAGAAACCATCCGTCTGGTCGCTGAGGATGGTACACCCCTCTCTGTAGCCGAGCTCAAGGTAGGGGACAAGGTCATGATCTATCTGGATCCCAAAGCCCGACACTTCGGAATGGCCATTGAAGAAACCATTATCGAAAAATAGTTACAAAAAACTGGTTAAAAGACAAATACATCTTTTAATCTTTATCTTTTATTTTAATCTCTATTTTTTCCATATAAAGTTGGACTGCATTTTTAACTGCTTTTTTGATATTTTTTAAGTCCTATTTCTCTATAATCTAAAATCTCAAACATAAAAATTTAAATAATACTTTTTGACCATTATACCATAAATAAATCCATAGTTGAGGGGGCAGAACTATTAATAAAAAGATTTTAGCATTGTTAATTATTTTAGTAGCCATCATTGGTACTTACGGAGTGATTTATGTCGCAGTTACAAATGTTTTAATGCCTAGTGACTTGGATACCTTTAAATCTGAATTAAGTACAGTTCAGGTGCCGGTGAACAATGATTCTTCCATTAAAGAGATGGAAAATGCAGCGGCTTATACAGAAAGTGCATCTTCACTGGAATATGTATCCCCTAGCGAGCGGAGTGCCGTGGCCAGTAGTATGCGAATATCCAACACACCACCTCCAGAATTTTTCAATCAAAATTTAGAGGTATCTGATCAGTTCTTCAGTTACCGAATGTGGGCCTACACCCTGATATTCCGGGGAGATATTTCCAATGAGTTAAAAAATATTTCCAGTACCCATGAGGAAATTTCCCGTTTGAATAATGAAACTGAATCCCTGAATCAAAAATTGTACACTGATATGGAAAAGGGAGATAGTAAAGCCTACGCTGAAGATTTAAAACTGATTGCCGATAATTTAAAACAGTACAACACAGCCATGGCTGAATTAAAAAACCATCTGGAAACTTTGGTCAATCTCCTGGAATGATTCAATCACATAAGAATATCCCCAGGGTTATCATTCTCCGGGGTGACAATCCCCCAGAACATCTCCAGGAGTGATCATTCTGTTGATCAATCTCCAAGAATATCTCCGGGAGTGATCATTAATAGTCAATTCCATGAAATATCCCGAAATAGGGGCCATTGATATATACTAACCTTTGAAATATTCCTTAACTTTGATGATCCACAAGGTAGGAGAAAAAAATTAAGCCCACCGTAACTATATTTAACTAATAAGTAACAGTAGCCACTGCCACGTAATTAAATATAGTAACCAGTAGCCATTGTCACTTAATATTTAGATCTATAAAATATTCAGATATTTCAATGAGTTACAAAGGAAGAGATTAGTAGGGTAATGTAAGATTCGGGGAATTATACATGTCAGAATACCAGGTGGAGTTAGTAACACCCCACACCAAGGATAGAATGTTGGGTGAACTTAAAAACAGGGTAAAGTTCGAAAGAAAGGCCAATATTCACGGGGCCTGTGTTAAACTCCTTACCGATAATGAAGGTTTTAAGGAAGAATGGGAGGATAACTTCAAGTTCATGAATGAGGATATCCGCCCCCATACTAAGGTCTTTGCCGTGGAAGATGGTGGAGATCTTCAGGTTTTATATGAAACTGTTTCCAAGACCTGCATCATTAAAAACTGTGACTACTATGGCTGGATTAAAAGTATTGCCCTGGCCACTATTTCTGACTTCTTTGAAGAGTACCACTCTGAACACCGGCGATACTCCACCCATGGATCAGCAGTGGACTGTGGTGGCCATGGAATGGCAATTATTGGCCCACCAGGAACTGGAAAAACCACCCTGACCTACGGACTCCTCCAGTACCCTAACTTTAACTACCTATCCGATGACTGGTTCTTCACCAGACTATTTAACAACGCCGCGGTTATTTATTCATCAGAAAAAAACTCATACATACGAGATGACTTGAGCCAGGTGTGGCCGGGTTTTTCCAAAGAGGTGGCCCGTGTCCAGCTGGACAACAAAGGACGAGGCATCGCTGATGTGAACACCCTCTTCCAGGGACGTGTCCGGGAAACCAACACCCTGAAAACTGTGGTTCTTCTGGAGAGAAATGTTTCTAATCCTCCCTTCCGCCAACTTGATCCTGATGAGGCCCTGAAATTCATGCTGGAAAATGATTTCTGCAACCCCCACCAGTTAATAAAGGATGAACGGAAACTCAACCTGAGAAGTGATTTTTTCTATGAATTATTCCAGAGAGTGGATGTTTACTTACTCAACACCGTGGAAACTCCCCAGGAAAGTCTGGACCGTATTAAGAACCTCATCATATAAGGAGAGTAGGTTTGGATAATATTTATCCCAGGAAAAAAGAATATAATCACAGGGAAATCTTTGGAATCACTGCATCTTGAATCACTGAGGAATACCTCATAAATACTGGTTATTCACTGATAATTCCCCATAAAATTCAATTAATTCCTTAAATTAACATTAAAATTTAATTACAGCCAACAAATGACTAGTTATTCAAGCTGGTGATAATATGCGAGCATTTTTAGCAGTTGACGTGGACAGCACTTTAAATTATGAAATTCAGAAAGTACAGAAGGAACTAAAAAAAACTGCCGCCCCATTGAAGATGGTGGAGCCGGAGAACCTGCATTTCACCTTCAAATTTTTTGGAGAAATCTCCCCTACCCAGACTGAAAACATAATCCAGATAACCCAGGACAAACTGGAAAAGTACAAATCCTTTCCCCTGAATATTAAGGGGACGGGAGTATTCCCCAGCATGGGATATATGAGGGTTATCTGGCTGGGAGTTGAAGAACCAGAGCAGTTCTCCCAGCTGCAACGGGATCTTGACCAGGAATTTGTCAAGATGGGATTTAAAAAGGAACGCAGCTACATACCCCACCTAACCATTGCCCGGGTGAAGGGACCACGGAACAAGGAAATTCTGGCCGAAACCGTGCAAAAATTGGAGTCAATCGAGATTGGGCAGATGACCCTGGAGAAGATTGTTTTGAAAAAAAGCGAACTAACCCCGGTGGGTCCTATTTATACCGATATCCAACAATTTTTCATTTAACCATGAACTCAAGAACCTTAAACTAAAGATTTAATCCAATATACAGTTTGATTTAATAAATTAACCCCATAAAAAAAGAAAAACATGGCAAAAAGCCCAGCTTAGAGGTAATTATAAGTGATTGATTTTAACCCAATATTAGAGGATATTGAACCCTCAAAGGAAGAGGTAGTGAAAGTTAGAGGTTTAGCAGATAAATTAAAAGACATAATCAATAAAAATGCTAATAAACTGAACATCAATGCAGAAGCAGTGCTCTTGGGCTCAGTGGCCAAGAACACTTGGCTATCCAATGGTAACTCTGAAGAGGGTAAGGGTCTGGACATTGATGTTTTCATTAAATTCCCCCTCACCACTTCCCTAGATGATCTGAAAAGTCAGGGTCTGGAACTGGCCCATAAATGCGTAGATGAAGCTGATGGGACTTATGAGGAACGTTATGCCTCCCACCCTTACCTTACTGGTTTTATTGAAGGTTATGAGGTGGATTTAGTGCCCTGCTATGACATCACCGATTCCAGTGAACTCAAATCTGCGGTGGACCGCACTCTGCTGCACACCCTATTTGTGGTGGATAATTTAGGGGCAGAACAGACTAGGGAAGTCCGGCTTTTAAAAAGGTTCATGAAGATGGTGGGAACCTACGGCTCGGAGTTCAAGGTGGGTGGATTTTCCGGCTACCTGTGTGAATTGCTGGTTATCCGCTACGGTTCATTTTTGAAGGTTCTGGAAGGTGCAATTGAAGAGTGGAAACCAGGATACAGAATAGATCTTATGAACTTCGGTACCGGGGCCCAATTTAAGGATCCCCTAATAGTGGTGGACCCTACTGACCAGAACCGGAATGTTTCTGCAGCACTGACACTGCAAAAGATGGCTGAATTCAGAGTGGCAGCAGGTAACTTCCTGGAAAACCCTAAAAAATCATATTTTTATCCTAAAACCTTAAAGTATGACCGGGAAACATTGAGGGATGCATTTAAAGAAAGAAAAACCCATTCAGTTCTTCTGGCCTTCCACACCCCGAATATTCCTGCGGATGCCCTACATCCCCAGATCCAGAAGACTGAAAAATCTTTGGTGAAGATCCTGGAAAATGAGGACTTTAAAGTTATGGGGAGTGATTCCTGGAGTGATGAGGAAAACACTTGCATAATACTCCTGGAAATGAACACGTGGAAGTTAACTCCCTTCCGGAAGTACTCGGGACCCACGGTGTGGGATGATGATAACACCACAAGGTTCCTAAAAAAGCATCCCCAATCATGGGTGGAAGGTGAACGATGGTTTACGCTCACCAGAAGGGAATATCAGGATGCAGAGTCCCTTATTCAGGAGACACTCACCCCTGGCGGGATCCGGAATCTCCGTGTGGGTAAACATTTAAAGAAGAAACTACTGGAAAAGTACAATCTGGTGGATGTTCTGGATCTGTTAATTGCTGAAGATGCCGACGAGGATGTGATGAAATTCTTGTACAGTTATCTTCATAAAAATGAGCTTTTAACCCGGGATTAAAGGGGTATTAGCACAATTAACCTCCTAAGCACCATTAACCTGCTAAATAACCCTTAATTTTTTTTTTAAAATAATAAACTCTATTTTAAAAAATAATAAACTCTACTTATCATCCCTTTCGTAAACAAATTTAGGTACTGCATCCTGGAAAGGGTCGAATGTTTCCAAATTCTTGATGAGGGTGGATTTCATGCTCACTCCGGAGTGGAGGGATGATGGTAAGCGGAGTATTCGTTTGAGGTCTATGGAAACCTTGGCATCTACCAGTGTCAGGTTTAAGGAGGCAATACCCTTAACCAACCGGCCGTACCTCACGGGTCCGATTGCTTTGCGGAATATTCCCCACTGGTCATCATGGAGTAATTCACGGTTTTTTATAACTGCCTTTTTTATATCCTTACTGACATCATCGATTTCTGTATCGGGAGTCAGGTTTAACAGGGCCTGTTTTACCCGGTGGGTGAATACCTGGGGGTAGCCAAAGGGTATGGTGAAGTGTTCCAGGTTGTATTTCATTCCGTGGCTGGAGTATTCACTGCGGGGGACATCAGCACCCACTAAATATTTAACGATCTGGCTACGAACATCACTGTCCATGGCCATCACTGCATCATCCAAGACCCTTATATGATAACCACGGCCCGAGTACACTACGTTAATGTTTTTCAGCCCCAGATCTCCCTGAAGGGTGTCCAGCAGCCCCATGACAATATCTTTGGCCTGGTTTAAACATATTTCACAGACGTTATCGCATCCACAGGTTCTTATGGGTATATCCTTGGCATCCACGTCGAAAACTAGTTCTGCCTTTATCCATCCTCCCCTGCGTTTGGGATTGTTGTAAAATGCTACTGATGAATAGGCGGCAAATGGTGTTCTAACCCGCATGAATTTCCTCAGATCATCAGAATTGCGAAACACACGGTAGCGGTCATTGGGTCCGCGGCCTATATGGTCAAAACCGAACTCCCTCTGTATAAGAGTATTGCGAATGAAGTCAGGGACATTTTTAACATCCCATTCTTCCCGGTAGTACTGCCGGCGTTCATTGGGGGTTGCGGGTTTCAGTTCCATAAGTTATCACGCCTCCCCTGGTTTATCTGGTGTTGTTCCACCTTTACCCGGGGAACCGTTATTTTCTTCAACTCCCTCAGAACTATTTTCAGCACTGGCAGTGGTACTTCCTGAATCATCGGCCGGCTTAAGGGTTCTAACTTCCCATAGCATCCGGTTGTAATAACTTAAAGGATTTCCTATCTTTTTACAGACTTCATCGGGTCGGCAAAGATGGGGTAGGTGCAGTTTTATCTTTTCACAGCTCATAGGAGTGTACCAGGTGGTTTCACCTTCGTGTTCCATTTTAAGTTCGGAGTGCATTCCAAATCCCAGTTTGGCATTGATGTTAACCTTTTCCTGGGGCTGGTCCTCAAATAATGGGGGTACGCAGCGCTGGGCAGCTTCGTAAATCAGGGGTAAAATCTCGTTTTGAGTGATCTCCAGCTGTGGGTCCTGATCAGAGACCCGTTTGGACAGGTTCATTCGGAAAACATCGGGGTAGAGTCGGGCGTAGGATACGAAGGGGGTCATGAATAGTACAATGGCATCGTTCCTTCCTCCTGATTTTATACCCTCCAGTGCCTTTTTCACGCAGGGAGGGAATGCCTGGCTGTTTAGTGGTCCGGCCTTCATTGGCCCACCAACACCCCGACCAGAACCATAACCGTAACTCTGCATTGGTTCGGCCAGTATCTCGGCAACCTCTTCAGCCAGTTCAAGAAGAATGGGGTTGGGTTCCACCATGATCCTGGCCTTTTCATGTACCTGTTTGATGTAGTCCTCGGTTTCCTGCATGACCATCTTGACCATGAGGAGTTCCTTGAGTTCATCCCCAATTAAAAGCTGGTACATGCTGCTGGGATTCCGGTGCTTGATCCGTGATCCAAAGCGATCAATGAAGTCCTCCTGGTTAAGTATCAACTCTCCCTGGTCCAGAACCAGTTCGGTGAGCCGTATTTTGCGGGTGCTCAGTAATTCCTGGAAAAATGTCCAGTGAACAGTATCCCCCTTCAGTAAGAGTTGCAGGGATTGGTCCACCATTAACCGGCCTTCCTGTAGGCTTAATTTTCCCAGCCTTTCCTGGACCAGATCCCCCTGGGCTTCAACCATAACCCGTGTTTCACGGGAGTTAGGTCCGAATTTAACCCCGATCGACTGGCACAGTAGATAAAATGAAATAACATCGTATTTGGTTATGGCCTGGTCTGATAAGAATGAATATCGCCGGCTGTTGAATTCCCGGTCATTTTTTTTCTTAACATACCATTCTATCCTTTTCAGGGCCAGCTCCAAGTAGTTGGAGGGTATTTCTTCATCAGCAACTATTTCTTGAGATGGATTACGGGTTACCAGCCTGCGTAGTTCTGGTATGTCCTGAGATATGCCATCAAAGCTGCCCAATTCCCTGACAATATCCTTCCCCTCGGGTGAGAGGGGGTTTAAAAAAGAGATAGAAACCATGATTTAATGTGTTGTTTACCGGGTTAAAAAAATTTATTGTTAGGCTGTTTTAGATATTCTAAGAATCTTTTTTATTATCCAGAATCAATAGTTAAGAAGATGACTGGAAAGTTATTCCTGCCCCGTTTTATTCTCATCTTTTATTGAATATTACCCTTCCTCGAAGGTTAATGGGTAATGGTGTTAACAACACCGCAAGGGGAAGGTAGATTAATGGATAAATCTTATATAGAAATTAGATAAAAATAGATATTATTCTTTATCATCAACTCCAACTGAGTTTTTACTGTAAGATGGTTAATAAATATTTAAAAATAGATATCTAAGGTAAAATATGTTGTATCATGCTTAACAAGGAGATTATAGGAGGAATATCTTTGAGTAAAGATTCAAATAAAGTATTTATCACCTGCGCACTGCCCTACGCCAATGGCCCCTGCCATCTGGGACACCTGCGTTCAACCTACATACCTGCTGATATTTATGCCCGTTATCATCGGATGAAGGGCACTGATGTGCTGTTTGTGTGTGCCACTGATGAACATGGAACACCCATTGCTGTTCAGGCCGAAAAGGAAGGAGTATCACCTCTGGATGTTGCCACCCGCAACTGGGAACTGATCCAAAGGGACCTGGAATTATCAGATATTTCCTTTGATAACTTCTCCCGAACCACCGACCCCCTGCATTATGAAATATCACAGAACTTCTTTTTAGATCTTTACCAGAAAGATTGTATCTACCCTAAAACCATTAAACAGCTTTACTGTTCCCATTGTGAACGTTTCCTCCCGGACCGCTATGTGGAGGGTACCTGCCCTCATTGTGGTGGGGAGGGAGCACGTGGTGACCACTGTGAGACTTGTGGCCGCCACCTGGAACCAGTGCAGCTGGTGGAACCACACTGCCTTATCTGTGACAGTGAACCAGAAGTAAGGGAGTCAGAACAGTACTATTTCCGTTTAAGTCATTTTCAGGATAAACTAAAAGAAGTCATTGATGGTAATCCCGTTTTACCGGCTAATGTCCGTAATTATGCCATGCAATGGATAAATGAGGGCTTGAAGGACTGGATACTCACCAGGGATATGGATTGGGGTATACCTGTCCCCCTGGATGATGCTGAGGGTAAGATAATCTACGTGTGGGGAGAGGCATTTTTGGGATACATCTCTTCCGCTGCACAGTGGGCTCGCCGTGAAAACAAAGCATGGGAGCCCTACTGGGATGATCGGGCGGTGCATTTCATTGGTAAGGATATTATTTACCACCATTCCATATTCTGGCAGGCCATGCTCCTGGCCCATGACTGCAAACTTCCCTATAACATAGTGGCTGGAGAGTACCTTTCACTGGAGGGTCGTAAAATGTCAACCAGTAAGAACTGGGTGATCTGGGCTTCTGATTTCATGGAAAAATTCCATGCAGATCTGTTGCGGTACTACCTGGTGGCCAACGCACCCTTAACCCGGGACACGGACTTCTCCTGGGATGACTTCCAGAGAAGGGTCAATGATGAACTGGCCGATGTGGTGGGGAATTTCATGCACCGTACCTTCTCCTTTACCCACCGGTTCTTCCAGGGAGTCCTACCAGAACCTGGTTCATACAACGAGGATGATCTGGAACTGGTTGAAGAGATCAACGCCACCCCTGGTAGGGTAGCGGAATGTATTGAAAACTTTGATTTCCGGGAAGGTCTTAAAGAGATTGTTAAACTGGCTAAAGTGGGGAATAAATACTTCAACGACCAGGAACCCTGGAAAACTGTCAAGGAAGAAAGTGATAGGGCCGCTACTACCCTTTATCTATGTAATCAGCTGGCCAAGGTGATAAGTATGGTTATAAATCCTTATCTTCCATCTAAATCCATGGAAATGAGGGAAATACTTGGCCTGGAAGATAACTTAAAATGGGAAGAATCAGCTGAATTCCTGGCACCAGGAACCCCCATATCAAAGGCCAAACCATTATTTGCTAAAATTGATGATGATGTAATTGCCCAGGAAAAGGAAACACTGTATAAAAATTTAGAGGAGAAAGAAACCATGGATGATCTAATAAGTATTGATGATTTTGCTAAACTGGACCTGAGGGTGGGTAAAATAATTGGAGCAGAGAAAGTTAAAGGCTCTGACAAACTGCTTAAACTGATGGTAGATGTTAAGGATAAACAGCTACAGGTGGTAGCTGGTTTAGCCACTAAATACTCACCAGAAGAAATACTCAACCAGAAGGTGATCATTCTGGTGAACCTCAAACCAGCCAAACTCTTCGGAATTAAATCCGAGGGAATGGTATTAGCAGCAGGAGATAGTTCCACTCTCTTAACCGCTTCTGACGCTACCATAGGCGAAGGTATAAGGTAGGGGGTTGTAAAACTATTGTGATTAATAAGGATGGAATTACCAGGGAGGGAACTTCCATCTAAAACGGGCTGTGACCGATATAATTATGAAGGAATACCATGAATGAATCTGTACTCATTGGAAAATCCGAGCGTTTTCTGGATCAGATAAAGAGAAGGGAAATTTCATTAAGTGACATGGAAAGCCCGGAAAAATTCCTCTCCCTTTACACTTACCTCAAGAACAACATGGATACCCTCCAGGACATGAGAGAGACCATGGAGATTAAGGGCTATACTGCGCCTTACCGCTCCATTAACAAGTACGGCCGTCCCCTCACCGGTGAAACCAAGGCCGAGGATATGTACGATGTCAGCCGCCACACCCAGTATTTCCGGATGAATGCTGCTGCCAAGAAAAACATCCTGGACAGGGTAAAATCAGCCATGTCCTCCCACAAGATTGCCATTGGACATTTAGAAGAATTTGCCACCTTGGAATGTTCTTCATGCCATAGAAAGTACAGAGGCCATGAAATATCACTCCTAACCCGGGGAAACTGTGAATGTGGTCAGGATAATTTAAGGTTACATGTAAATCAGGAAGGTGTTTATCGCCTGGAAATTATCCCCTTTTTACCCCTTTCTGGAGATTACATGGTTAAACTATCTGATCTAAGCCCCCGGAGCAGGGAAGCCTTTCGTAGTATGGTACGCATCCTGAAACAGGAGAAGAGAGGAATAGTAAAGACAGTTTCCCTGGTTATTAAGGTTATGGAAGATAGCCGCTGGGTCCGGAAGAGGGTGACCATTGATGCCCAGGAAGAGGCCAATTACGAAAAGGAAATTCGCAGCCAGTACGGTTCCAACGCCCGTATTGAAATGATGCAGTTTCACCGCAAGAAACCGTCCATTATAAATGATAAACACGTGCAAACTGCCCTTTCATTGGGCTATGTTAAGTACGCCGAGAATAGGATACTCCAATTTCTGCCGGATCTTCTGGAAAAAACTCTTCATAATAAAGGTAAAGTTGAAGAATACCAGGAAGCCTTGGAAATTTCCAAGATAAAGGCCAATAAATATGATACTGGAGATGACCCCGAGAGTCTTAAAAATTTTTACCTGCAAAAGGAATTAGAGGAAAGGGGTTTACTAAATGGGGACGGAAAACCTGAAGAACCCCTTCAAAATGATTTAAAAGAGAAAAATTTGCTTGAAAAGTCTTTATTCCTTGAAATTCCTCGGATATATATTTTGTGGGATCTCCTACACTACTACTTAACCACCTCCTATGATCGGAGAAATAAGTATTCCGGCCCTTTCCCTTACCTTCGACCGGGTTTGGACACCAATCAGATGAAGGCTTTCCAGGACTTTGAAGTTGATGTGGTGAGGATTATGCAGGAATACCTTTCAGAAAACATCACCTACATACCCCACATGGGAAGGGTGCTGGCCCAAAAATTTTCCGTGGAAAAAAAGATGAAAGGTCTCCACCTGCAGATGGGACCTGCCCTGGGTGCTGCTCTGCTTTCCAGTGAGGGAAACCTGCCGGTAGCAAAAGCAGCCGAACTATTTTCTATAGAAGTTGAAGATGTTTTGAAGGGTAAAGAGACCCTGGGCACCCTGCAAAGACCAGCTAGTTCCCGGGCCAAACAGTTCATGGCCATGATGAAAAAGTAAATATTATTAATCATTTTTTTAGACACCCCATCCTGATTTATTTAGAAAATGTTTTTATGAATTGGGTTCTTATGGATTAATGAATAGAGAATAAATGATCTCACTGGGAAGTGGTTCTTTATTGAAAGATGATAACACGGTAAAAGAAGAAATTTACGTGAATAAACCACTATCATTCAGCAGGATCATGGAATTACTGGAGGAATACCCTCATCTAAAGAAGATTACAATTCCCACTAGTCTGTTCGCACGAATCTCACCAAAGTACCTCCAGGCCTTAGAAGAACTGGGAGTTACTGTTGTATCCATAGAAAAGAAAGGCAGACCCAAAAAGTACAGTGAAAAAGACACTCACAAAGTACATGATTTATTAAAATCAGGATATTCACCACGTGAAATATCAGAAAATCTGAATATACCACTTAAAACTATTTATTACCTTAAAAAATCCCCCCTTAAACCAGGGAGGAAAAATAAATACACTACAGATACAGTTAATGAAGTTAAAAATCTATATAAACAGGGAGTTTCAGCTAAGGATATCTCTTCAAAACTCGATATTCCCCTTAGAACTGTGTACTCCCTCTTAAAACGGTGATGAAAAATGGAACCCAATCTTATACTTCTCTACCAGAATCTATTTTTGACCTCGGCTATCTGTGCCCTGGTGGCCTTTCTGGTAACTTTTCTGAGTATGCCTCGCCTTATTAAGAAATTAAAGGCTGCCGATATTGTGGGTCGAGACATTCATAAACCATCCAAACCCGCGGTGGCAGAAATGGGTGGTATTGGTATTCTTTTTGGATTTATTATCGGGATATTTCTGGGTATTTATTTCTATCCAGAGTTGCAGTTCCAGCTCACTATAACTCTACTGGTGATCCTCCTGGTAGGTTTGGTGGGAATGGTGGATGATTTGGTAATGTTGTCTTCCAAGGAAAAGCTTATACTTCTCTGGCTGGCAGGTTTGCCCCTTATATGGATTGCTCCGCCTAACGTGGACCTTATCTACCTTTTACTCATCCCCATTGCAGTTACCATTGCCGCCAATCTCACCAACATGTTGGCCGGGTTAAATGGAATTGAATCTGGCCTGGGTGCCATTGCCATGACCTCGCTGAGTATTGCCTGTATTATCATGGGCAAGTACGATGTGGCGGTAATCAGTATGTGTATGCTAGGATCCCTCCTGGCTTTCCTTTACTACAACCGACACCCATCCAATGTTTTCCCGGGAGATGTAGGTACACTCATCATTGGAGCAACCATTGTAGTCGTGGCCTTTATTGGCCGGGTACGAATCATTGCCCTGATTGTACTCATACCCAACATAATCGATATGTTGCTCAAGCTCCACAGTGCGGGGGTCATGGAAAGACAACAACACCAGCCCACCCAGGTGGGAGAAGATGGGAAACTGATGGCACCAGAGACTGGTTTTAATTCACTGATCCGCTGGATATTAAAACGGCCCATGGAAGAGAAAGATGTGGTTAAAATCGTATGGTTAATTGGATTAATCTTTGGAGCACTGGGAATAATCCTGGCCTACATCTTAAAGGCACGTATGTTCTAAAAAATCAAAGTACTTATTTTTTTTTAAAAAACCACTTTTTTCCATATTTTTTTGTTTAATTTAATTAAAAACAATATTGTTATATTAATATACAAAATAGCAGAATCAGGGATTAATGGTCGAGAAAATAGTAACCCCGTTGATATAAGCTTAATTTGAAAATTCCAGTAAAAATGAGAAATAAGGTAGATGTAAAATCAGTCATATATTGAGTTTAAAAGTTCTAAAGCTGCCTTTTCAAGAACCGGATCATCTAAACCATGTATTATGTCCATGGACTGGCGAAGATATTCAGAACCTTCATTTACATCACCCAGTAAAAAATATGCCGTTCCCATCAGCAACCGAGAAATTGATTCACCCTTTTTATCACCAATTCTCTGGAAGAAATTGAGGGATTTATGGAAAAAATCCAGGGCTTTTTTGGTTTTTTCTGCTTTAAGGGAAACATCACCCATTATCAGGAGTAAAGCTGCTTCCCCTTTTTTATCATCAATACTGCTCGCCATTTGATAGGCTTCTTCCAGATGGAACATGGGATTTTCATATTTCTGGTAAGTGCCATAAACTGCTGATTCATCCAGAAGTACAATAATATCATCCAGCCTAGTTCCCAGTTTTATATAATCTATGGACTCCTCAGGCTCAGATGATTCATCAGATACCTTTAATCCCATGGGAACTGTCTTATTAACTTTTTTATCTTTTATTTTTTCCAGTTGAGCTTCACATTCCTCAATTTTAGCTGAAACTTCTGCTTCAAGTGGTATTTTAAGAGTGGAACTTATTTTTAACGAGTTATGGTAATGTTCTAAAGCGTTAGAAAGATCATCAATATTCCGATACACATCACCGATTAAATCATGAATAGTAGCTTCTTGCTCATCAAAACCTAATTCATGGTATATTTCCACAGATTTTTCTAAAAATCCTATGGTATTATCTGTATCTCCATTTTCGTAGTGAATTGTTGCAATTTCTACCATTAAATTAGCTTCAGCCTCCTGATATTCCCAAAGCTGTTCTAAAAGTATTTTGAGAGAATCACCATACTCATCTTTTCCCTTAAAAAGTTCCATAGCAAATTCCTCCCCATCTTCACACTGAACTCTATATTTAATAACTGTACAAGTGCCTTCTGGCTCTTACTCCAAATCATAATCCTGCGGTTAACTACACGGTCATTTTATGGGATATATTAAGTTTTGAAAATTCACTTTTACTCACAGAATTTCCCCTTCTCCCAAAACTATTCCCTGGTCGGTGATATCATATTTGGCAGTTCCCATCAAGTCATAACTTGATTTAAATGTCATATAACTCCCATCAAGCATTATGACATTGTCGACTATTGATTTGAGTATTCTTTCTGTGCCTGGGGAGGCAACTCCTTCAGTATAATTAACCAGTACTGTGGCCCCTGCTTCCTTCAGGCGTCTTAGGTACGTTTTCAAAAAACGAACAACCATTGGTTCCGGGTTAAAAACAAAGGGGGTGGTTAATGAATCAAAAACAGAACGAAATTCATTGGATTTTTTAAAAACAAAACGAGTCCCCAACCCAACTTTAACCATTAGATCAGTGGGGTCATTAATTTTGGAAGAAGCATAAGTTGCAGTATTTTCCACACGTACTCCAGATAGGGAAGATATTGAATCAATAACGTATAAAAGTTCCTCATCAATAAAACCCTGCAAAAACCATCCAAAATCCATCATATTCTGGGTTAATTGTTTTATTCCATCATCAGTGGTGATGTACAGACAGGGCTCCTTGAGGTCCAATCCATGGTAGGCAAATTGATAGGAAAAAATAGATTTACCCACCTTGGGGGGTCCGTAAACCAGAGTGGTGGTGTTCTGAGGAAATCCTTCCCCATCATTTAATGATAATAATTCATCTAAGCCCGGTATACCAGTTTCAATCATACTCATTGTATCGAATTCTCCTATATGAAATTTATTTTAGTAAATGGGCTGTTATCCTGTAATATTATTACTTTCAATATTTCATTCCTCTTTACCGAGGATAAGGCCTTCTTCGGTTATTTCGTAGGGGGCTTTCTTCTGCCCTAACCCCTTCATGGACTCAATAACCAGTGTTTCCCCATCCACCTTGATGATATTATCGGCCATGGATTTGATAATTATTTCCGTTCGGGGATCGGCTGATCCTTGAGTATGGGTGATTATCGCTGTGCCCCCTGCTTCCTTCACCCGTAATATGTAACTTTTTAACACCCTCATTATCAGCATTTCATCATTGGATTCAAGTATGGCAGTTATTGAATCCACAACACCGCGAAAACGAGGATTATTTTGAGATATGGAATTGATTCCCCGGCTAACCTTAACCAGTATATCTGTGGGGTTTTTAACATGGGATGATTGGTGAGTGGGAGAGTCTTCCATTTTTTCCCCATAGGAGGCATCTATTACCTGCAACATATTACCCTCCATGTATTCCTGGAGGGAAAATCCTAGGTCTTCCATATTGTGGTAAATAGTGGAGAAGTTCTGGTCAGTGGTTAAATATAAGCAGGGTTCATCGGTACTTAGCCCCTCATAAGTGAAACTATGGCAGAACAAAGATTTACCCACGCCTACCGGACCATATAATAGTGTTATTGTGTTTTCAGGGATTCCTCCCAGGGCAAAGCCTAGATCATCACCGGGTACTGTCAATTCATCGAAACCAGTTATTCCAGAGGTAATGCGAACGATCATTTATTCACCTGTACAGTATTTCTAACAGTGCATCTATGGCTTCATCAATTCCTTCATTCTTAAGTATGCTAACTGGAATTATGGGAATACTAGAGTCAATTCTCATTGCCTTCCTTATTTCATCCGGTGTTAGTGAGTTTGGTAGGTCCTGTTTATTGGCCACAATTACTTTAGGTATGGCCTCAGCCTTGCATTTTTTTATCATTTCTTTAGCACGGGGAAATGTATGAGGATCGGTAGAATCCACCAGGATAAATGCTCCCACTGCTTCTTTGGAAAGTAAATCAAGTATAAGATCAAAACGTTCCTGTCCTGGTGTTCCGAAAACATCGGCAACAAATCCTTTGTGCTCCATATGGCCGATGTCCATGGCGACCGTGGTGGGAACCTGTCCCAAGGCCATTTTGTCAACAGAAACCGAATTTGGGGCAATATTTTTAACAAAACTTGATTTTCCTGCATTATATGGTCCCGTTACCAGGATCTTGGGTATGAAAATCTTCACTCCACCCGGGCGCAGAATGTTGAAAAGTACCATGCTACTGGAGGGTGTGGTCCAGGTTGCTCCGGTAACCATGAATCCCTGCCCAATAATGACTCTCTCTTCAATGGTACTCAGGTTAACCAGACAATCCATTGAATCCTTTATTTCATCAATTAAATCAGTTTCATAATCCCATTCTGTGAATATATAGAGTAAAATAGTTTTATTTTCACGGGCAGCCTTATTCCATTTTTTTATGATACCCACAGTTTCCCCGGGATCAAGATAATCTATAAGTGCCGAAAGATTATTTATAACTCCTACTCCATCCGGGACATCAGTTATTGCTGTATGAACCACTTTTTCTATCTGTGAATAATCTTCTATGGAATATTTACCCATCACTGGGACCCCTATGAAATACGAGCTTCCGTCCACAAAAAAGGCTTGGCCATCTTCCATTTCTTTTTCTAGATCCCATCCAAATTTCTCGAATTCATAAAGAATGGAGCTCGGTTCCGTTACATTGGTGAAAATGAAGCCATGATCCCCTTCTTCTAATCTGCTTTGCAGGGTTTGATATCCAAAAGCCTCACATTCAACACCGGGGTCAGCATAGAACAGTACAGATGAACCTTCGGGTATCCCCCCACCCAAAAAATCATCCAGTTTGGGAATGTGAGTTTTCTTCATTTAGACTCACCCATGACCTGATTTACTTCCTGGGCTATTGATTCCATTTCCACCAGTATGAGCCCTAGTTGAGCTTCTGGTTCGGTTAAGGCAGTTAAAATTGCTTTGGCACCGGCAGGCATTAATACAATGGTTCCTTTATCAGTTTTTACCGATACCTGACTAACTCCACCGGTGGCCATTTGCCCAGAGGCGGCCTCCGCCGCACCCATAATGGTGGAACAGAGTGCCGAGAAAATGCGGGCATCAACATCAGGGGGTGTTCTGGAGTTGATTAACAGCCCCTCTTTAGATACTATTCCACATGCTTTTATCTGCCCCACCTGCATTAGGGCTGTAAGCGTGTCATCTAATTGTTCTTTCTTAGTCTTGGCCATGAACTTCCCTCTTTTTTGATAATTCACTACCAGTGTATGTTAATTTAATTAAATTGAGTAGATGGATAACTGAAACAGCATGTGTTAAGCTGTAAATGTTACCAATAGGCATTTCAATTCTATTATTAAGTTGTCTTTCATATGGTTATAAATTTTTTATAATTTCAGTAAAAATTTCATTGTTTAATTAAAACTTATTAAACCGCAAAACAAAAAAAAAGAGTTCTAGTTATTGACTTCAACTTTTATCCATGGCAATGAGCTCAATTCTCATAAATCACCTTCATCCCTTGGGAAAAATCATTGCTTACCACCGGGGCATGCAAAAAGTTATCAAAAATTTTACTGCCACTGGACATTTGCCGTGGTGAACATGTATTTCTGGGAAAAAGCAGGATTGTACATAGAATTGGTAAGATTTTCTGTATTAAATGATTCTGTAATTTTCTTACGGGCCTGAAAATTGATTCTATCACCTAAACAGTTTCTATCAGTTTTATCAGGAACCGATGGTGCAGATGCATAAATTTTTAACTGAATTTTAGTCTTCTGATAACTCTGATTAAAACCCTGGTTTAAATAGGTGATCTTAACTATCTTTACTCCAGATGGATTCAACAGCCGTTGATGCTCCCGTTGATAGGCACGAAATGTATCTTCAGGATATATGGCCAGGCTATCTGATGTTGCTCCCTGTAATGCCCCCGCCCGGGCTGCACTCATGGCCTGGTTAAGTTCTCCGGCGTTACTGAGACTCAGGGCCATGGGCATCAATACTAGAACACTAAAACCAACAACCAGTAGAAATTCAATGGGTAGTTGTCCTTTTTTATCCAGCAAAATATACTCATTCACTAACATGAACTGTTTTATCCTCAGAGGAAAGTTAATAAAGGGTATTTTTATTAAAAACAGTTTTTTAAGAACCATATTCATTATTACCCCCATGTTTTAATTTGATAGAGTAATAAAAATGTAAAAGTATTTCTTTCCTAAAATATTACCACAATATTACGTTTACCCTCCTTTACATTGCGAAGTGTGTAATTAGTGTTTGGCCGCATAATCACTTCATTTTGATTTTGAGCATAGTCTGATATTTTTTTGGAAAAAGAATAGGAGTAACCAGTCCATCCACCCACATCAATCCTAACCCCAGATTGATTTACTTTAACCTGGTACGGAGACCCTTCAATATTACCCGGCATTTCTATTCTTATTTCATGACCTTCCCCTGCAGCATAAACCTCTTCAATGGCAGAAGCAACTTTTTCTGATATTAAACGTGCCTGAACTGCTTCATCAGACTTTTCAACTGTTTCTAACCTTATCTGGACTGTTCCCAGGATACCGCCAACCACCACTAGAAGGAGAAACAGTGATAACACGAAATCCACATTAAGACTGGCCCTGCTATCTATGGTAATAGATGAACCCATAAATTTATTAATATCATACTATTATTAATACTTATGCTATGACTCCTCCTACTAAGTATGAGGGGGGCGGGGGTTATAGAATGAAAAGTAATGAACAGTTAGAAAAAGATGTTGTTGTTCTGTTGGTAAAATTTAAAGAAGAAATGGATGAAAATGGCCCGAAAATGATGAAACCAGAAATTTTGGGGATGGAAGAAATTGAAAAAACCTTCAATCACATTGGAATCTGGTTTTATATTATGCAATCAGAATATTTTGACACAGTAACCGTGGAAATGGATTCTGATCCTGCCAAAGCCATTGAAGAACTAAGAAAAACTCCTACCGTGGCTATTAAAAGGGCAATACCCTTGGATTCCATAGTATCCTCACCGCCTGAGCTAGTAATTAACACTATTCAGAAACTGGTACAGGTCAAGGTTGCCAAAAATGAATCGTTTACCGTGAAGTGTGAGTTAAGGGACAATGGTTACACGTTGAGGGATATGGAGAATCTGAATTCTGCTGATTTACTCTCCAGTCAGGTAGCCAGTATATTGTGTCGTGAGCTGGATCTGGAACACGATGATCGGGATTCTGACTGGATAGTACAGATAGAAGAATTGGGTGATACCACTGGAATTGCAGTTTGCCGGTGGGAAAATATTTTAATTAAAAATTAATATTTAATTAATATTACATTTTTTACTCATTTTTTGTTAATGGATAGAATCCTAATGAGATGATAACCATATTATCCATAATTAATAATTTGATAAATGACCTCAAAACTCTCATTGATAATGTTTCAACAATTACTGGTATTTTTTCTCCATTTTAGCTGTGATATTCACGATAATAATCATATTATTAGAACCCTACTCTTTGGTGATCCCGTAGGAGGATGGCCTTCAACTATGAGTTTCATATTGTTTTTAGGAAGAATACAGCTTTTTCTATTGATATATAGGACAGTACTTATCAAAAACATATCTTGAAACAAAAAACAGGCCATTATACATATGCAAAGAAACAAATATCGAAATGGTTTGATAAAATGGATTTTCAGTTAAAATCACTAATTTAATATTCTACCGCAAAATATTTAGACATAGTGTATTCCTAATGATGAAGTGCTGTTCCTGTATTTAAAAAAACTCAACTTAAATAATAATTAATTAAAAAGTTTATGGTAATTACTAACAATTAAAAATAAAGGTTATTTACCATTTTAAACTTTAAAATTAATTCAAGAGTTAATTGGACAGTAATTAATCATATAAAGATGCATGTATTCATTATATTTCTCTTTTAAAGAAAAAAAGCCATTATTTAGACTATTAAATTACACGGTCCATTCACTTAATGATTAAAGATAGTCCCCAATAGTATAATGGCTTTAAATAGTTATTCTTTTTATAAATAAAACATAATTGTGGCTGAATCATTTAAAAAACAAATGAATAACGCCTGTTTACACTCAACTTTTCAAAACCTTTAGAATAGCCCCTAAATTTAAAATAAGACTTTAAATTGACTTTTTTTAAAAAAATAGATGAAAATGTTTATATAGTATGGTGAATGATCATTTGTTGTCCAAAAACGTCTGATGATTTTTTTGAAGATGTTAGAGGACATGGAGGCGGTAAAATTAATAGAAAAATATTGTTCGCAGTGTTAATTTTAGTAATTACACTGTCAAGTATTAGTGGGATATACGCAACGAGTGAAATGGATTATAAAAACTCGACCACTAACAACACTACTAATTATAGCCTAGACTCAACTAGTACTAACACAAATAATATATCTCAAACAAACAACACATCTCAAACAAACACTGAATCAAATAGCAGTAGTGGGAACAGTACAGTTCAATCAAACTCGGATTCTGATAGTAATAATAATTTTGCTGCAGGAGAACCCACAACAACTTTCACCATAGACCAAATAAAAGCCAGTGCATCTTATGTGAGAAATTACATAGAAACATACAACCAACTACCCGATTACGTACTAATCGGCACTACCCATGTTACTATGTCACAATTCTTAGAACTACTAGCAACAGCCACCATACAAATCAACAACGGAAACTACAAACCCATACCGTTACAGAATTTCGCCGCTCCAACCAATCCACTAGAATCAATAGTCTCCGGAAACATTCCCAAAACAGAATACCT
>NZ_JARVXG010000048.1:0-15000 GCF_029848115.1 Methanobacterium formicicum
ATGTACAGCATGATCCTCGACTACTACAACACCAGCGGAAACAAAGCAGCCTTCGCCGCAATGAAACCCTGGGCAAGACCAGTTTACCTTACTAGCGATAGGATAAGCACAACTATTGAAGGAGATTGGGCTAGATTGGCATCCATAGCTAGTATATTACAGTCATGGGGAATATCTGCTGTTGGATGGGGTGTAGGTCCTGATACACAAAATGGTGTTCTGCGTGATACAGATGTACCTCAAGATGCATTAGTAGTTGACATTTATGGAGGAGCTTGCGCTGGAACTATCTATGCAATGGCACAAAGTTACTATTTGGGTATTAAAGGAACTAGAAAGGTTTTCTCAATTTGGACAACAGAAGTCGGTGGATGGGACATAAGGAACTTACCAACTAAGAAATTAAATGGTGGTGTTAACTTCCTTCCACGAGCACACGACGATAACTTCAGTAAATCCTTACCCGATCATGGCTACAATTCACAGGGTGTGTACACTGATGGATTGAATAATCCCGACCAGTTCCTGATCAACCATGGATACAACTTCTTAGTAACCAGTGGTAATATTTTAGAAATGGCAACTGCAATCTTAAACCAAGCAAGAACATGATATCAATTGGCTTTTAATAGCTACTATTCCGCTAATCAATGTCCAAAGATCGCTTTAGCCCCTTTATTTTTTTTTATTTTCCAGCAACTCAAATCAAGACCACGAAAACTATTTAATTTTAATTAATTATATTAGGTATTAACTTCTCTTTAGTCTCTACAGACATTAGTTTTTTATCAAAAAGAATCACAGACAGAGTTAAAAAAAATTAAATACATTGAGAATAAAAATTTACGGAAGTTAGATACTAATTATAAATGTAATTACCACTACTAAGGGAGTGTTCCATGAAGGTTGAAGGACTTATTTCCATAATAATAATAATTGGCATAATACTAGGGATCATTGGAATATTTTATATAATATTAAATCCCAATGAAGGTGATAACTATACAGAATTCTACCTACTGGGAACAAAAGGGAAAGCGAGTGATTATCCCACTAATCTAAACGTTAACCAAATTGGTAATCTTATTGTGGGTGTAGCTAACCATGAAAATTTGAATTCAAACTATCTGCTTAAAATTACTGAAAATAACAAAACATTAAAAAATGAGAAAATAACCCTCAAAAACAATGAACAAATTGAAATACCATTCAACTTTTCCGAAAATTCTCCAGGCCAATATAAAATTCAATTTGATTTATATAAATTGCCGGACACAAAAAATGTTTACCGATCACTTTTCATTCTGGTAAATGTAAATTAGATTCATCAAAAAATATGGTTAAGATAGAACTTTATATCTTTTAGAGGATTATTATGAGAAATAAGAAAGTAGCAGTTACTGGGGGTCTTGGGTTTATTGGCTCCCATCTGGTGGAGAGGCTCTGCCAAGAAAATGAAGTGGTTATTGTGGATAATGAAACCACAGGCAGTATAAAAAATATCAAACATCTTGATTTCAGTAACATTAGCCTGGATCTGGGGGATATAACAGAAATTGATCTGGTAAACTCCTTTGAAGGTTGTGATTATGTTTTCCACCATGCAGCCATGGCCAGTGTGCCGGCCAGTGTAGCTGATCCTATCCAGTGTAATTTAGTAAATATCACAGGTACTCTGAAAGTTCTTTTAGCTGCCCGTGACAGTGGAGTTAAAAAGGTGGTTTTCGCCTCATCAGCAGCTGTTTATGGTGATAACACTAACTTACCTTTATCTGAAAGCACCCCCCTTAAACCAGTTTCACCCTATGCCCTGAGTAAAGCTGTGGGAGAAATGTACTGTCAGTTGTTTGCGGATATCTATGAATTACCCACCATTGCCCTTAGATATTTTAATGTTTTTGGCCCCCGGCAGGACCCTAATTCACAGTATGCTTCGGTAATTCCACATTTTATTAGCCGTATATTGAAGGGGGAAAGACCAGTTATTTTTGGTGATGGTGAACAGAGTAGGGACTTCATATACGTTAAACACATTGTGGAAGCAAATTTAAGAGCATGCCTGTCAGATTACACGGGTGCATATAATATAGCCACAGGAAAAAGAACTACTATCAATCAGCTGGTCCCGGTAATTAACCAAACACTGGGTAAAAATATGGGCCCCATTTACGAGGAACCACGACCCGGTGACATAAAACATTCCCTAGCTGATGTCTCCAAAGCAGAAGTATTAAACTTTAAACCATCCATCAATTTTGCTGATGAACTGGGCGAAACTGTGCAGTGGTTCGTTAAAAATCAATAGTTGTGGAAAAATTAACAGTGCCGACTGGTGGTATATTGGACCGAGCCCAAGATAATGGATCTTTTTTTGATAAGTTAGGTGAATTGCTTCACCAACCACTGACCATACTGATCCTGATTACAGGAGTGCTGGTTGCTTATCTTTTGAAGGTTCAAATAAAAATAGGTGTTCCTTACTGGGATGTTTTCAACTATCTGAATAATGCCCTTCATTTTGCAAATATGGGAAGTAGTGGAGTTGTTAATCACCTACCACCCCTGATTCCCGTAGTGACCTCCCTTGTTTTCAGAATGGGATATGTTTCCGTGGATGTAATATTCCTTATAAGTGGTTTAATATTTATTTTAGGAGTCATTGGATTATATTTACTGTTAAAGGAGAGATTCGATCCTACCAAGAGTTTAGCCGGGAGTTTAATTTTCATTTCCTTACCAGTGATAATGGCTTGGGCTGTAAGTGGAGGTATAGATCTTCCAGGAGTTGTTTTTTCAATTTGGGCACTTTATTTCCTGGTAATTGGATTAAATAAGGATTCAAAGTTTTTGTTTTTGGTACTGCCACTTTTGGTTGTCTCCTTACTCACCAGGTACACTGCGGGTTTGATAGTCGTCCCCATGATTTTCTACATTTTGGCTAATCTAAACCAGGTTAAAGAGATTCTCCACATGAAAAAGAAGGTTATTTTGGGAATTTTAATAGAGCTTGGAGTTTTATTGGCCATTTTCACATACTTCATACTGCAGCTGGACACCAGTGCCCTATTCGGACTGTTTTTTGATGTTGTAACCTCTTCATCCTCCGGTGTGGAAGATGTAGCTTACAACTCAAACTTATTATATTTCCTTCAGAATTCGTTGAATTATATCTCGTTAGGACCAGTTCAGGGCACTTACCGTCAATTATTGAATCCTTCTGAAGGTATTCCTTCGGTAGTGGCATATATGATTGCCATAATAAGTGTTATGGGAATTTCTTCATATATTTACCGGGTTTTAAGCACTGGAAAGGAAAATGATATTTCACGGGCCAATCTTGCCAATTTAGGAAAGCTCATCGTGGTTTTAGTTCTCTTCATGGGTTTAGTTCTCAGTTTCTATAATAAATCTCTAATTCTGAGCGAAATTTTCTTACTGGTCTTGGTGTATCTTTTATATAGATTTATGGCCCGGGGAAAATTTGTAGTGGATAGTAAATTAGCTCTGGACCTGATGTTTTTATCCTGGTTTGGTGCCTATTTCATATTCCACGGCATTTTACCCTTTAAAGTGGATAGATATTTCATCACCATGGCCCCGGCATTTACTTATTTCATAATTTTGGGTTTAAGTCAATTTATGGGGGAACTAAAACCTAGAATTAAAGGCCTAAATTCTAAATCCGGATGGATTTATTTAATGGTAGCATTAATATGTTTATCATCAGCTACCGCTACCTACATTGGACACACCCCCCAAAAAACATTCACCGTGGATATAAACAATGCCAGTGAATGGATTAAAGGATATGACCCCGGTTACAGTAGTAAAGTAATTGGTTCGGATTACCCCAACGCAGTAACCTGGTATCTCCACCAAGACACCACTGGAGCGTATCCAAAAAATTACAATAATACCGAGGAATTCGCTGACTATCTGCAAGAAAACGGGGTTTACTATTATTTTGATTCCAATAAATCCCATCCCAATCTCCAAGGTTATCATATCATAAAAACATTTGGAGTGGTGGCCATATATGAAAAAACAACACCATAATAATATTTTTAAAATCCTGATTTAAACCAATTAATAAACCGAAAAAATAAGTTATACTTCAATTAATTAAATAGTGGTAGAGAATTTTCAATTTAATTTAACTTATATTAACCATATCAAGAGGTATTAACATGAATTGGAAAGACAAAAATGTTCTTATAACCGGTATAGGTGGATTTGCAGGTTCTTATTTAGCTAAAGAACTCGTCACCCGAGAAGCTAATGTTTATGGATTGATTAGAAGAAGGGCTGATGGAACAACAGCTAAAAACATCATCGACCGTGGAATCAGCACCGATGTGAACTTGATTGAAGGGGATCTTACCGATATAACCTCTCTATCTGGAGCTCTTGACCAGTCTGAGCCAGATTACATTTTCCACCTGGCTGCTCAATCATTTGTGGAAAGATCCTTCCATAACTCCCAGGAAACCCAGAACATTAACTGTATGGGAACTGCTAACCTGCTGGAAGCTTTACGTATTAAAGACCAGGACTCGAAAATTGTCTTTGCTGGTTCCAGTGAAGAATATGGATTGGTGCTATCTTCCCAGGAACAGTATGAAAATGCTAAAAAAGAATACGGAACAATTTTCCCCGAACCAGAAGGGATACCAGAAGTACCTATAAAGGAAACTAACCCCCTAAGACCCATGTCTCCTTATGCCGTGTCTAAGGTTTACGGGGATTATCTGATGCGCAATTACTATCACTCTTACGGTGTGGATACTGTGGTTTCCCGGGCATTTAACCACGAAGGAGCTGGAAGAGGGATCATGTTCGTTACCTCCGTAGTGACCAACCAGATTATGAAACTTAAATTTGGTGAAACCGACCGTATTGTTATTGGAAACCTCAATGCCCTGCGTGACTGGTCCCATGTAAAGGATATTGTCCAGGGATACCTGTTACTTGCAGAAAAGGGACACTCTGGAGAAGTATACAACCAGGGTTCCATGCGCACTAACTCTGTTCTCAGCTATATACTGGTTGGTTTAGAAGAAGCAGGATGGAATGTGAACAAAATCGAAGCAGTAAATGGGGGTAAAGAAATCCAGGACCCCACTGAAGTTGATGAAAGCCCTATTTTTGGTATTAAGTTCCCTAAAACCAAAGTTGACCAGTTAATCCTGGAAAATGAATTGGAATACAAACTGGAAGATAAAGGAATCAACGTGGACACCGAACAAGGAAAAGTTTTGATTGATTTCAATCCAGACCGATTCCGACCAGCGGAAGTTCCAATCTTATTTGCCGACACCCATAAAATCCAGAAATTAGGCAGTAAAATTGATTACAGTCTGAATGATATACTGAAGGACCAGTTAAACTATTTCATGAATAAAGAGAATAGGACTTCCTAATTCTTTTTATTTAAATTTATTTTTTTTATTGAAATTTTATTGAAATAATTATAAATTAAATGGATTATATGGCTTAAAATTAAACTTAAACGTCACATTTTAGGCTTTTTCAAAAATATAACCCTAATTAACTATTATTTTCCTCATGATATTCTTCTTCAGCATTTATTTCCCATAGATTTTCCTTGGATTCTACTCCCTTCATTATATTTTCCACCGCAGTCATGGCGGTGAGCATGGAGTGGTCCATATTATTGTAACGGTGCATACCATTTCTACCTATTAAAAATAGGTTTTTAAAGCTATCAGTGTAGTCCCTAATTGTGTCAAACTGATCATAGGTGCCAAAATATGCAGGGTAGGTCTTTTGCACCTTTATAACCACACTATCCAGAACCTCTTTCCGATCAATAATATCGATTTTTTCAAGTTCTTTTACGGCAAAATCCGCAAAATCCTCTTCAGACATTTCCCACATTTCATCACCCTCGTTACAAAAGTATTCCAGACCAATCCACACTTTTGACTCGTCTCCAACCAGATAAGGGCTCCAGTTATTGAAAATTTGAAGTCTGCCAACCTTAACGTCTCTTTCTTGAATGTATATCCAGTTGTCGGGTACCAGATCATTAACAGTTTTCAATTTAGTTTGATTTTTTATATTCAGTTCATTGAGAAGCAGACCCACGGTTATAAAATCACGATACATCAGGCCCTGGGCTACATGAGAAACATCTGTCGGTACTTCTGCCCCAAAGGAGTTAATAAGATCTTTAACTGGCATGGTGGAGAAAAAATAGTCTCCTTCTATTCTTTTTAGTTGATCAGTTTTCTCATCTCTTACTTTAATAGCAGTTATTCGGTCATCTGTGGCCTCTATTCCCACTACTTCCTGGCCGTAATGTATTTCTGCTCCTTTATCGGTAATTAATTCTGCCACTTTTTCCCATAGCTGTCCTGGACCATATTTAGGGTACATGAACTGACCTATTAAACTGGTTTCCACGTTCTTCTGAGATATAGATGTATCCTGGGTGAATATCTCTTTAAAAGCATGGATAACTGCATTGGTAATTGAAAGTCCCTTTATTCTTTGGGATCCCCAGTCCGCGGTGATCTCTTTACAGGCAACACCCCACACCTTTTCAGTGTAGTCTTTAAAAAAGGTAAGATATAATTCCATACCAAAACGGTTGATAAAAAAGTCTTCAAGGGATTTTTCAGGTTTAATTTTAGTAAAAGATGTTTTTATGTAACTTGTGCCGATTTTTAAAGTTCTTTTTATCCCTAAATTAGAAAAAGTATTGAAATTAATAGATACTGGATAATCAAAGAACTTTCGCAGGAAGAATATCCGTGAAAGTCTACTGCGATTGAGCATTACTTCATCCACATTTTCTGGATCCGGTGCAGTATGAGTTTCTGTGTCCACAGAACCTATGTTCCTTTTCTGAGAGTCTTGGGAAAGGGGCACTTCACGTCCAACCGCAATATCATCCCTGGCCGGAGCTCCCTGTAGGGGTAAAATATTGATCCACCAATTCATAACCCGATCTGACTTTGAAAAAAATCTGTGACCACCAATATCAATTTTATTACCTTTATAAGTAATGGTTTTAGATATTCCCCCAATTTCATGGCTTTTTTCATAGATAAGGGGTTTAATATCAGTTTTATCCAAGAGTTCATAGGCGGCAGTGAGGCCTGCCGGGCCTGCACCAATTATAATTGCTTTTTTAGTAGTGTCAACCATTAATTTCCCCTGAGAATATTTTAATAATAAAATTATCGGAATAATGTGAATTTACGTGCCAAAAAGTTCCAGAAGAAAATTATCACTGCTGAAATTATTTTTGAATACAAATAATATATTTGGAGATTGTCCGTGAAAAACCATATAATAACTTCGTTTAGTCCTAAACCGACTATTCCAATAAGGGCAAATATTCCAAATTCAAATGTTCTGTTTTCTACAGTCCTTCTATTAAAAACCCAATTTACACTTAAAATGTAGTTTGCCAATAACCCTAAAATAAATGCTATTGCAGCTGAAATTAGATAATAAACACCAAAAAAATCTGTGAGTATAAACAGAGAGCCGAAATCAACTATGAAAGCTGCTCCACCCACGAAAAGATATCTAAACAGTTGAATTGTGGTTCTGTCCGTCTGATCCTTCAACAGCTTTTTACCTAAATCCTTTAGAGACACTTTCATTTTTATCCCATTATCCCATCTTACATTTAATACCCTTACCTATAAGAACTTTATACAAAAATTAAGGAAAATCAGTATTTAAATCTATGTTATCCTGGAGTTAGTGGATAATTTTATTCCTAATATCTTACATTTAAAAAAAAAACGACCAAAAACCCGATCTCATATATTTTTCATAATTATAACCGTAATATACCCTGCATTTCATATTGGTAAATCATTTATATCTTGAAGTAAAGGTACCATAAGTTTAATAGATTTCAATCTAAAATGTAATAAATAAGAAGCTAAAGGTTCCACATTAATGATATTAAAAACTAAAAGATAATTTTTTTAACAGTTAACTCACCTTTCAAGGGAACATTAACATTGTCCCGGAATTTCACAGAAATTGGGGAAACCCTGTCAGTAATAACCCACATAATATCCTCAAGTAAAAACATTTATATAGATCAAGGAGACCACCTATTTATCATGATTATTCATGCTAATGTGATCAGTTACCTCATTGCCTTGGCGGCAGCACTGATACTCGGCGTTATTTTAAGATTACCATTGCTTCCAGAAAAACCTATGAGGAAATCCTGGACCATAAGCGCAGTATTCCCAACTGCAGTATTAGCTATTGGATTCTACGCCATAGTATATGAGTTAGGCTACCAGGGATACATTGTGGCCTTAATCACCGGGATCATCACTGCTTTATTCAGTAAGTTTATTTTAGAAAAGGTGGTTCCCGTACCTGAATCGGAGGAATCCCATGAATGAAATTTTAGGAATAGTAATAGCCGCTGTTATTTCCTGGTTGAATTTCGTGCTCATCGACACCTGGATGGGACTTCCCGAAGCTCCAGGTGTTAAAGGGGCTGATGTAATTGGCAGGTCAATCCAGGCTCGCGGGGGAGATCTGGCCGGAGGATTCTTCCAGGGGAATATCGTGTGTTCACCTGATGCATCCGCCGGGACACTTCTGGCTTCAATTGCCTGCTACGCCATAGGAACCCCTGAGGGAGGATTAATAGCTGCGGTTCTAGTATACTTTGGTAATCGGCTGTGTGCTGACCCGGGATACGCCGGTACTACCGGAGCTTTAAGTATCACTGTCATAATATTTTTAACCTCATTTATCGGGTTTAAACCTGAATACTTCATTGTGGGCATGGTGCTGGCCATCCTTACCATCCAGGGCCTGTACCACCCCGGGGCTTCACGTCTGCTGGGGAAAATTGCCCAGAAAATGGGGAGACACACCAAGCTAACCTAAGGTGGAAAATCATGTTAATAGAAATACTAGGCATAATCGTGGTGCTTATGGCACTGCGCACACTTGTGGCTCAGAACCGTTCAGAACGTTTACTGTATCTTAACGTTATCGGCTTTAGCATGTCCGCAATTATCGGTTTATACATACAAACACCCTTCGGAGCAATAATTGCCATCACATTCTTTGTGACCTCTACCCTGAGCTCCAATGCCATTGCATATTCTCTGGGAAGGGTAAAAGAAGAGATACTGGTGAAATAAAATGTACCTGGACTTTGTAAACTTAACTACTGTATCGGCAGCACTGGCCCTAATTGGTACTGCCGGGATCATTGCCCTTCCAAAGCCTCTGGATAAGGTGATCATGTTCGCACTTCTCCAGGGAGGTTTCATTGGAATGATCATAGCAGCCAAATACCTTGATGTGGCCATGGCCGCCGCCATTTTCGATCCTATTTCCATTATTATATTACTGGTTGGAATCATCAAGATAAACGAGGTCCGAAAGAAGAAAGAAGAAGAATCCCAGGAGGAAGGGAACCTTGCTTGATATTTACATCTGGTTCTACACCGGAGTGGCACTCACCATACTGGGCGCCATTGGTACGGCCATTGGCCCCGGGGTGAAAGACCCTATTGTGCGAACCCTAAACACAGAAATCGCAGCAGTCGGTGTTTCACTGATATTTTTAACCTATAACCACACCATAGCCCTTTTAACCTACATTGCCGCAACTACCATAATTACCATGATTCTGTTGAGGGCCATAGTAAGATTGGAAGAAGTGGGGGCGGAACTATGATTAGGATAGGTCGACTGTGGAATGCCCTGGCCAATCCCAAGAGAATACCCCGGTTTTTCTCGGTGATTCTGGGAGTTTTATTACTGGCGGGTTTCCTGGTACCCATGTCACTCAACGAGAATCAACTGTATCCCCGACCAGAACCACAACTACAGATCAGCCAACAGGACCCCTTTGCCCCCTATGACCGTGGTGGAAGCCCCCTGACAGAACCCGGAATCGTTAAATCACAGTACCCCCAATTCTCTGCAAAAGCAGGTATGGTAACCAGTTACTTGTCCCCTATTGCAATTGGGGTGAGTGACACCACACTCTACTTTGGTACATCCATATATTCATCCCCTGGTGGATTAATAGACGAGATACTGTACTATTCCAGGGGATTCGACACCGTGCTGGAGTCCAGCATACTCATGATGGCCTTTGTAATTGCATCGTGGGTGGCACTTAACTTTACCATGAGAAGGAGGGAAGACGAATGAGCGCATCGGTACTGGTTCCAAGTGTTGTATCTCCAATTGTGGTGTCATTATTTGTTCCTGCAATATTTACCGGATTACTGGTAGGGATAATAGGACTTATGGCCATATCCTACCAGAAAAACGACTTAAGCGCCCTGATACTCACCGACATTGTGGGAGTGGGAATGCTGATCATGGTAGCTGCAGTGGGAACCGATCTGGCAGAATCACTCATATTACCGGGACTGGTGGTGGATCTTGCTGAGATCCTGGCCATCTCTGAAATTCTGATGAGCCGGGAAATAAGAAAGAAGGGAAAAGATGTGGATCTCATTCCCCTACCCCTGAAAATGGATATGGAAATATTAACCACGGCTCCCACATTCCTGGCAATCATATTAATAGCATACGGAGCTTTCCTAAGTGGATTTACAGGGGGAGCAGTTGCTGGTGGAGGTATACTAGTTTATGTACTTTCAAAAAGAATGCGTGGAGTTCCATCTGACCTGTGGGAAGGTGTGGCTGGAGTTTCTGGTATTGCATGGTGTCTGTGGCTGGTAGGATTTGTGATATTCTTTGCATTCCCTCAGTTCTGGCTCCTGGCACTGTTCTTGGCAGCATTTGGAATATTCATCAAAGTAACATTTAAAATGGGCCTTATTGGAGTTATGGGCCGTGAAGAATTCAAAAAGGAGTAGTAGGAGATAAATAAAATGGATATCATTATACTGGGCCAACAATTACTGGGATACATCCCCCTGGGAGATATTGTCCTTTACATGGCTCCCCTCAATCTGTTCATGTTCGCCAGTGCACTGGCCTTCACTACTCTCATTGCCATCAGCAAGACAGAAACTCAGATTGAAGCGGAATTTGGCACCCTTAAAGATAAGGGAGTGACTGTTGACAAGAAGGAGTTTAAAATCCGGAGATTTTTAGCCATTGTATGTGGACTGGCCACTGCCGGTGCAATGATCACCGGAGATGTTTTTGATTTCACCCTGTTCGTGTGCCTCATTGGTATCGTTAACATCGGTATAGTGGCTGCGGTGAAACAGGTGGATGTGTTGGATGCTGCCTTCCAGTATGGTCTGGTGGCCATGATAGCAACATTACCTCTCTTTGGTGGTGCAGCACTGATACTGGCCGCAACTGGAACCATTAGCCTCCTGGAAATAGTTAACATACCCACAACCACCATGATGATCTTTGGTTCCATTTTGTTATTCCTGGGTGTGGCTGGTGAGACTGGTGTGGCACCGTTTTACGCCACCAAGGCAGAAATGTTCAGAACCCCGGGTTCTCCCTTCCTGCTGATTATTCATTTAAGCTCTTTACTGGTGATAGTCAGAGTAATTGAAATCCTCCTCATAATAAACAAACCATTCTAAAAAAAGTTGTATAAACGGCTTAATTGGTTATTCAAAGGAAATGGTTAAAATAAAAGAAAACTGGTGAAATAATGGATAAACTTAAGTTGATAAGTTATTTGATATTTATAATCTCCCTGGCAGGGATAATCTACGCCCTCCTGTTCAGTCCACCCAACTGGATAGTATATGCAATTTCCATTATATTCATACCTACGGGAATTTTATCCCTGGGACTTATAGTAATGAAAAGAGGTCCGGAAGAAGATGAAGAAGATAAAAACAGGGAACCATTTATTGGATATTAACCTAGAAGGACACTACTAAGAATAACCTTAACCAAATTAGAATTAACCGCAAAAAATGGACTAAGTAATCGGTGATCATATTGAACCTAATGGCAAACATTCTGTTAAACGTTCTCATCGCATTTCTGGTGGGGAGTGTCCTTTTCGGACTGCAGAGGAAGATAATGGCCAGAATACAAATGAGACCAGGCCCTCCTGTTATTCAACACCTTCTGCATACCTTAAAATTCTTCATTAAAGAATCATCATTTCCAAAAACCGCAGCGATGCCTTTCTATATCGCAATAACAGCCATGTTATGTTTTATATGGGTAGCAGCGGTAATTGTGGGTCCTGTGACCGGAGGTTCACTCTTACTCATATTTGCAGTATACGCCATACACAAGATAGTAGAACACAACGCCGGTTCATCCTCAGGGTCACCTTACGGTAAATTAAGTTGTGTGCGAGCAGTGTTCTCTGCAGCAGCCGAAGTACCCCTGTTTGCAGTGCTCATCATCATCTACTTTGCCACGGGAACCATGAACCTAGACCAAATCGTCAGTTTTCAGGTGACCCACGGACCATTAATATACAGCATACCCTTAGCTGCCGTCATGTTCTTTGTGTTGATACTGTCCAAAGCCCCTTACTCCCCTTTTGCCATAACCAAGGGTAAAGATATCATTTCGGGATATGAAACTGAGCACTTCGGAGTACTAAGGGGATATCTGATGATTTCAGAGTCAATAGCATGGTACATGTTATTATGGGTATTTTTAACCGTGTTTATAGGTGGTTTAAGCCCATTGTGGTACTTAGTGGGCATGGTAATCTTATCATCAATTGTGGCCTTTATAAACGCCACAACTCCCATATTGAACCCCAACCATTCCATAATGGTACAGGTTAGCCTGGCCATAATTGGAATCGTAGGATCCTTCGCCATTCTACTGTACTAAAAGGAGAATCAAAAATGGAAATACAAGAAAAAGACACACTGTTCCTCATGACCCTGGCCGCCTTCGGAGCCGTTCTGGCCAGTGGACTGGCAGCTTTCTTACAGTGGATT
Source organism: Methanobacterium formicicum (assembly GCF_029848115.1). Classification (NCBI taxonomy): domain Archaea; kingdom Methanobacteriati; phylum Methanobacteriota; class Methanobacteria; order Methanobacteriales; family Methanobacteriaceae; genus Methanobacterium; species Methanobacterium formicicum. The sequence continues at coordinate 12,894 of NZ_JARVXG010000048.1, forward strand.
GTAGTTTTACCACTCACCATAGGAGTATTTCTCCTGATGATTCTCACCTACCTCCTTAACCGAAAGGGAGCAATCCACTTTTCAGAGAATGCTGAGACCTGGGCCATGATTCTGACTCTTATTGTGTTTATAGCCGCCTTCATATATCTTTACCGCCCTGTTTAAATGGTGATTAAATGAATGAAACAATTTACCTCTCATACATACTTTCATTTGTACTGGGATCCATTCTAGGACTGGTCCTGAGTTACCGGAAATATAAGGCTCCCTACTACATTGGTAAAATGGATCTACTGGCCTTAATACTGGCAGTTATTGGCTGGACACTGGCCCTTAACAGCGCATTAATCACTTTCATACCATATTATATCACGGTAACCATTGGGGTGTTCCTCCTGGCCATGGTACTGGGAATGAGACCGGGTTATGGAAGGAATGAAACATTCATTGGCATTATAGTTGCTGGAATCATCTGGATAGTGAGGACGGTGATCCTTTGAACAGAGATGATATAGGGAAAACTGACGATACATCCCACATGGATGAGGACGAGGTACTACGCATAATGAAAATGCGGATCATTGAAAGTTACCGCTGGAAACTGGACATAATAGAACCCATATCCAGAGAGTTGGGAATATCAGAAGAAGAATTGGAAGAAATATTAATTAAACGCCTGGACATGGCCAGTTTAGAGGCCCTGCACCCGCGTTATGAATCATCCAAACATTACTGCATAAAAGAAAAACTCCACGCTGATCTAAGATTATGCTGGCTTTCGGATGTAATGAACATATTGTCCGAAGAAGAAACGGAAAAGATCAAAAATAAAATTGCCGCTGAAATATTAAACGGTAAATCTTACCAGAAAGCCCTGGAAGATGGTAGGAAAGATTTACTGGAATACCTAATGAGATGAATCGAGGTAAATCAATGTTAGATGCCCTTAAAGATGTTGTACGAAAAAGTTCCATTCATGTATGCCTGATTAACACCGGAGGATGCAACGGGTGTGACATCGAAGTGGTGGCACTCCTGTCTCCACGCTATGATCTGGAACAGTACGGTATCTACGTACACAACAACCCCCGTGAAGCAGATGTGATACTGGTAACCGGGGCCATGTCCGAACAGTGGAAGAAAAACTTACAGAGAATTTATGCTAAAGCACCAGAACCCAAGGTAGTGGTGGCCATAGGAAACTGCCCCCTTACCGGGGATGTATTCAACCAGGAAGGGTGTAAAATCTACGCTCCAGTATCAGATTTCATACCAGTAGATGCAGAAATACCAGGCTGCCCACCCCGACCCTCAGAGATTTTAGCAGCCATTTTAGCAGTGGGCCCTGATGCCATAGCAGCCAAAGGGAGGCAAAAACCATGATACTTCCAATTGGACCCATACACCCTGCACTGAAAGAACCAGTGCGTCTCAAACTTAAAACCAGGGGAGAAAAAGTTTTAAGCGCAGAAATCGATTATGGGTACGTTCATAGAGGAATAGAGAAAGTGATGGAAGGTAAAACTTGGCAAAAAGGCATATTTCTCTCAGAAAGAGTTTGTGGAATCTGTTCTTACATTCACACCCAGACCTTTGCCGAGACCTTTGAAAAAATAGCGGGGGAACATGCCCCCCTTAGGGCACAGTACTTACGGGTACTGACCAATGAACTTGACCGAATCCAGAGTCACCTACTGGCCAATTCAACCTACTTCAAAGCGGTTGAACACGAAACTCTGTTCATGTATATGCTTTATCTCCGGGAACCAGTGATGGATGCCATAGAACTCTTAACTGGTAACCGGGTGAACATGGGCTGGAATGTGGTGGGGGGAGTGAAAATGGATGCCAAGGAAACCCACCTTAGCCAGATAAAGGATATCATAAACAACCTGGAATCCGAATACGAGAAATACGTGGAAATGTACGAGGAAGGTCCCCTAGTAGGTCTTAGGTCCAAAGATGTGGGTAAAATGAGTCGTGAGGATGCTATCAAAGGCCGTGCAGTTGGCCCTATTGGAAGAGGCTCTGGCTTAAAACACGATGTTCGAGAAGATCATCCCACCTACCGGGACCATCTTGACTGGAAGGTTATCTGGAGAAAAGA
>NZ_JARVXG010000048.1:27500-45000 GCF_029848115.1 Methanobacterium formicicum
TACCACGAGCAATTACCTGCGTTGATCCAGTGGCTTTAGAATCAAAGATAGTTATTGACGCTACAGGACACGACGCCGTGGTTGTTAAATCATTGGAAGAAAGGGGAACCGTGAATACAGCTGGTTTCCAGGGAATGTGGGTGGAAAAATCAGAGGATGCCATTGTGGAAAACACCAAAGAGGTTTACCCTGGGCTCCTGGTAACGGGAATGGCAGTGGCCACCACCTACGGAAGTCCCCGTATGGGACCCACCTTTGGAGGAATGCTTCTTTCTGGTGAAAGAGTGGCTGAGGTGGCCATTGAAAAATTGAAAAAAGATTTGGTAACTGCAGCAGGTGAGAAAGGGGAAGTAAAAGGGTCTAAATAAAGACCCATCCCCCTATCCACCCAGTTATCTTCGTGATTAACCATGATAACCGACAGATTAACCATGAACAACACAAATAAAACAGAATCCGGTCAAATTGTTGCGGTATGTACCAGTCCCCAAAAGCAGACCCGTAAAATTAACATCCAGGAAGGTGTGGTTAAAGAGAATCATGGACTGATGGGTGATGCTCATAGCAGCTCCCTAACTCACCGACAGGTTAGTCTCCTGGCCCAGGAGAGTATTGATAAGATGAAGGACCTGGGGCTGGATGTGCATCCCGGTGATTTTGCCGAAAACATCACCACCATTGGCATAGAACTGGTCACCATTCCCCTTGGTAGCCGGATCCAGGTGGGGAATGAAACCATACTGGAAGTTACCCAGATCGGTAAAGAATGCCACAACCGCTGTGCCATCTACCAACAGGCAGGAGACTGTATAATGCCCAGGGAAGGTATCTTCGCCCGGGCTATCACTGGAGGAAAGGTTAAAACTGGAGATAAAATCAGGATCCTTTGAATTTTCTATTACTTGAAATGTCAATACATTAAAATCTAAATAAACATTCCCCCCATCCTATTTAATCCTATTTCTACCTTAACTTTTTAATCCCTATTTGGGCTTATTAAAAAATTTTAATACACTTTAATGTGTATTGTAAGTAAATAAACGATTAATCTTTGTAAAAAAGAAATTATAGTCAAAAAAAATATATCTAGCGTGAATAAAGGAGAATTAATAATGTTGCATGGAACTGAAGTACTGAAAAAGGGCTTCGCCAAAATGACTAAAGGCGGAGTGATTATGGATGTTGTTAACGCTGAACAGGCAGTTATTGCTGAGGATGCTGGTGCAGTATCAGTTATGGCCCTGGAAAAGGTCCCCGCTGATATCCGGGCTGCCGGTGGAGTGGCCCGGATGGCCGATCCCTCCAAGGTCCTGGAGATCATAGATGCCGTGAGTATCCCGGTGATGGCCAAGGCCAGAATCGGCCACTTTGTAGAGGCCCAGGTCCTGGAAACCCTGGGAGTGGACATGATCGATGAGAGCGAAGTCCTAACTCCTGCCGATGAAAAATACCATATAAACAAAAAGTTATTTACCATACCATTTGTCTGCGGAGCACGGAATCTAGGAGAAGCTCTCCGCAGGATTGATGAAGGTGCCGCCATGATCCGTACCAAGGGAGAGGCAGGTACCGGTAACGTGGTGGAAGCTGTCCGTCACATGCGGGTGATCCAGGGAACCATCCGGGAACTCGCCAATAAAACCGAAGAGGAACTTTGGAGCGTGGCCAGAACACTGGAAGCGCCCCTGGAACTAGTGAAAGAGGCACAGAAACAGGGAAGGCTACCAGTGGTAAACTTTGCTGCTGGTGGTGTGGCCACTCCTGCTGATTCCGCCCTGATGATGCAACTCGGGGCAGACGGAGTATTTGTGGGCAGTGGAATTTTCAAATCAGAAAATCCCACACTGGTAGCCAACGCCATAGTGGAAGCCACCCACAACTACAAAAACCCAGAAATAATTGCTGAAGTTAGCCGAGATCTGGGAAATGCCATGCCCGGCCTGGAAATAAGCGAAATACCTGAAAATGAGCGTTTGCAGGAAAGAGGATGGTAATTAACCTCCCTTTTAATATTACTTACTTAAAATCACTTAAATATATTAAATAAAGTGATAAACCCCTAAATTATAATACATTAAGGGGGTTAGAACCACTAACCATTTTTTTTAATTATATTTAGTTTAGGGACCCCTATTATTTTAGTAAGCGATAACTTTTTACGATTATAGGGTGAAGTAAATATTGACATAAGGAAAATTATTTTTTTTCATGTCTTCCATGTCTCCGGTCGTGCGAAAATGAAAAAAGGACGTCAATTATATAAAATTGAAGACCTTAAACCAGGAAATCATCTTTGCTGTATTTATGAGACTGATGAAGAACACAAAAGTGTTATCACCCCATATTTACGATTAGGACTTGAAAATAACGAAAAGGTGTTGTACATTGTCAATGAAAACACCGCCGAAACTGTTCTTAATTACCTTAAGGACGATGGAGTAGACGCTGACCAGTTCCTCCATAATGGGCAACTATCTATTCTGACCGTGACTGACTCGTATATGAAAGACGGTGTTTTTGATCCAGATGAGATGATCAAAATGCTTTCGGATGAGACAGGAAAGGCCCTAAAAGAAGGTTATAATGCCCTGCGCGTTACTGGTGAAATGTCCTGGACACTAAGAGGTTTCCCCGGATCAGAACGTCTCATTGAATACGAAGCAAAATTGAACAACTTTTTTCCAACAAACGAATGTCTGGCTATTTGCCAATATGATGCCCGTATTTTTGGCCCTGAAATCTTAATGGAAATACTAGAAACCCACCCTTTAGCCATTATTGGCAGTGAAATCTATGAAAACTTCTATTACATCCCTCCTCATGAATTTCTCAGTGGAAAAACTCCGGAAAAGATACTGGAACACTGGAAAGAAAACCTTCAGTTGAGGAAGGAAATAAAAACCTCTCTGGCAGAAAAGGAAATACTCCTGAAAGAGATTCATCACCGGGTTAAAAATAATCTAATGATTATCTACAGCCTGTTGAATCTTCAGGCCGGGTACTTGGAAGATGAGAAATCCCGGGAAATATTCAAGGAAAGTCAGAGCCGTGCCCGTTCCATGGCCCTTATCCATGAAAGATTGTATCTGTCCACTGATCTTAAACTCATCGATTTCGGTGATTACTTACAAACATTATCCGCCGAGCTTTTACATACCTACGCCACACAGAAAGAGATTATAGAACTAGAAATGAATGTAGAAAACATAAAAATGGATATTAACCATGCAATACCTTTAGGTTTAATCTCCAACGAACTTATTACCAACTGTTTTAAACATGCCTTCCCCAATGGCCGAAATGGTAAAGTCCAGATAGATCTCCGTAAAAATGGTGGTCTATGCGAAATGATCGTGCGGGATAATGGTGTAGGATTTCCAGAAGAGATAGATTTTAGAAACACTAATTCACTGGGGCTGCAAATGATAAACAGTTTAACCAAACAGATAGATGGAAGTATTGATCTGGATAATAACCCGGGTACAGAATTTAAAATTACTTTCAAAGATTCGAATAGGTGATAAGATTTAGATTATCTATTAAATTAGAAACCCACTCATTAATCATCTTAAAATATTTTTGAACAACCATCAGGACCTAATAAGAAAAAAATGAGTGCAGGGACATGTTAAGAGATCTTTTAATTGATCAAGAACTGTTTGAAATCCTCAGAACCAGATCATTGGAATCTGATGACTGTGGAATGAACACTACTAAAGAGGTTGAACTCCTGGAAAAAGCAGTATTCAATAGATTGAAAAAGAAAAGAAGTGTTAAAAAGTACAAGAAATTAGGGGTTACTAAAGGGGACCTTAAGCAGATCATACAACTGGCAGACATAATGGGTTTAGATACATTAGATGGTCCATCAAACTATGAATTAGCCATGGAACATGAAGAATGGTGTACTGTTTGTGGAAGATGCTGCCGGGAATCTGAATCTGTTTTCATTCATAGAGATGAACTCAACCTGTTACTTACCTTCAACTCAGATCTGGAGAAGGAAATCATTCGCAACAAAGAGTTCCCCCAACATTTCGAAATAAGGGACAGCCACCCCTGCAAATTCATTGACCCAGACAGCAATAAATGCGCAATATACACTTTCCGACCCCAAGTCTGCCGCAACTATCCACTGACACTAATCGGATCCCCAGGTAAAGCCCAAAATTCCATCCACTTAAGTTCAAAATGCAATTACTCAGTTAATCTGATTCTTAAAAAATCTATTATACTCTTTGATGAAGCTATTCAAAGACTTGAAGGATAATTTAAATTATTTAGAATATTTAGATTATTAAAAATTTTTGGGAGTTATAATGTCATTTAAGGGATTAATTCATTTTTGATTTATTTAATATGATTTTAAATTACAAATTATTTAGTCTGCCCACTTTTCTTATCTTTGCCAATTTTCTTATCTTTGATTATAACCTCCCCAAATAATAAATAATTTCCCCAACAGAAGATAGTAAACAAGGAATTAAAAGAAATGAACAATGAATTAAGAGGGGGATTTTACCATGGCTGAAACATGCATGAGCGAAAGTGAAGTTGAAAATTTTGTGGATAACTTTAAGGGAATGTTATGGGATGAATTAGAGGATGCTCTGAATTGTATGTCCCCAGAGGATATGGTGGCAGTCATATTAGCTTTGAAAAAGAGATTTGGATAATATGAAGTTAGATAATACAATTAATTTCTTTTTTTATGGTATTTCACATTAAAATGAACTAAAAATAAATTAAAGTATGTGGAATGGAGTTTTAACCTGAAATAAGAAAAAATGAATAAGCTGATTATTCTATTTAAAAACTTATTCAATAACCGCTATTTTTCCAAAATGATCATGGTAGTACTGGTAACCCGCAGGGGCCAGAGTCACATTGAAAAAATCATACCTTAACTTTTTCCTTCCAGGGAAGGTCTGCACCAGCCCCATATCTTCAAGACAGGGCACAGCACTGTTAATTTCATCAAAACTAAGGTTGGTTAATCTTTTTATGACATCACCATTACCCCTTCTCCTACTTCCTTCCACCATTGCCTTCAATATTATCATTGCATTTTCCTGGTTGGGATCCATCAAATCACCACCTGAATGTTAATTAATCACCAGTTTTCGAGTTCATCCCCTTTCCTTGTATATTAGTTTTAAGTCGTTTTTAAGTCATTAACGAAATATAATTCCCATTTAAATCGAAAAATCTCCATAATACCTCCATGAAACTGGAGGATAATCTTAAAACATTGGTAACAGGGATGGTTAAATATACGAAATACATTATATATAAATCGAACTGTTTTAAAAATGATATCGTGAATAATATTTATGGTTTAATATTCATGGTTTTTGAAGATTGAACTTGTTTTAAAGAACCAAAAAAGGATTCATTCCAGCGATACCCGCTGAGGATTAGTGTAAATATTAAATCGACTCCCTCTTAAAAATCCAATCATGGTTATTCCTGCCTTAAAGGCCACAGAGTAACCCGATGATGTGGGAGCTGCGTTGGAGGCTATAATGGGAATTCCCACCCGGGCCAGTTTTATCATCATGTCCGCGGGCATCCGGCCACTGTAAACCATGAAACTCTGGGAAAAGTCAACCTTTGCCAGTGCGGCAGCACCTATTACCTTATCTGCGGCAACGTGGCGGCTTACATCCTCACGGGTGATGAATTTATCCTGGTAAACCAGGCCCGCAACATGAGTGCCTCCGGTGTTCTGCCAGATTCGGGCTTCATCCCTTAACTCATCAATGGCCTGGAAAATATCATCAGGAGATAATGTAAATTCGGATTCCACCCGGTTTATGGTTTCGATTTTGCGCCTCCATCCACCGAAACAGTCTGAACCAACCACCAGATCCTTTATATCAAAGTCAGTGAGGTCTATCTCCACGTTGATATCCAGACTATTGATTTTTATCTTTTTTATACCATTAATAGTGGTCACCAGGCCTTCTCCGAGTAAATAACCCCTGGTAAATTCTTCCAGGGCATCTGGACTTATGGAGAAACTCCTTCGGAATTTTTCATTAATAATTAGGTTTACCTGTTCATCAACCACAATCTCATCATCCCCGGGAGTTAACCCTGGAGTTGAAGGTGGAGTAAAGGTTTTAAATGATTTTTCAGGGGCAAACGAAGCATTGTAACGTTCTATGGGAACTATTTCCGTCATTCCCTGGACACTGGCCGGGGTTCTGAGTTTTTCCACTGCTAATTTAATGTTTTTGATAGCTAAATCAATATCTTCTGGAGTATTTTCCTTTCCCAGTGTTACCCGGAGTGAGCCATTGGCCGCTTCCTCATCCAAACCCATTGCCCGGAGGACAGGGGATGGTTCCACTTTCTTGGTGGAACAGGCTGAACCAGTGGAAACTTCCACCCCCTGGGCATCCATTAGGAAAGTTAATGGTTCTCCCCTCATTTTTTTAAAACTGAAGTGCGCATTACCTGGTAATCGTTTAATAGGATGGCCATTCAACTGTACATCATCAACTGCTTCCAGAACTCCCTTGATAAGATGATCCCTTAATTGGATGATATATTCCTGGTTATGGTCCAGGTTTTCTTCGGCGATCTGGCAGGCCTTACCCAAACCTACAATTCCGGGAATGTTTTCTGTTCCGGGACGCATGCCTCTCTCATGACCTCCCCCATGGAGTAATGGGTCAATTTGAACCCCTCTTCGGATGTAAAGGACTCCTACTCCTTTCGGTCCGTATAGTTTATGGGCAGATATAGACAGCAGGTCCACGTTCATGTCCCCCACATTAACTGGAATCTTACCCACACTCTGCACAGCATCAGTATGGAAATAAATACCCTTTTCCCGGGCCAGTGCACCAATCTCTTTTATTGGTTGGATAGTGCCGATTTCATTGTTGGCGTGCATCACCGTGATCAGAATAGTTTCAGGGGTGATTGCATCTTTTAAATCCCTTAAGGAAACTATTCCCTCCTCATTCACCGGTAAAAATGTTACTCTGAATCCCTCTTTTTCCAGATGTTTACAGGTTTCTAAAACAGCGGGATGTTCAATGGAAGAAGTTATAATATGGTTTCCCTTGTTTTTCCGGTGCCGGGAGGCACCTTTAATGGCTATGTTGTCTGATTCTGTGCCTCCACTGGTGAAGTAAATTTCAGTGGGTTGGGCACCTATTAGAGATGCTACCTGTTCACGTGCCTTTTCCATGGCAGTTCTGGCTTTTCGCCCAAGGGAATAAAGAGTAGAAGCGTTTCCAAAAGAATCGCTAAAATAAGGTTCCATTGCATTCCACACCTCAGGGTCAAGAGGGGATGTGGCAGAATGATCCAGGTAAACCTGCTTAGAGTGGGGGGAATGGTTAGTCATGGGAAATGGTAGTATCCTTTAGACGTTCATCATCGGATTTTTAAAATAAAATAATATTATTTTGAGGTTTAAAATGAAATAATAATTATTCTGAGGATTTATCCTCAGAAGAATTTTCAACCTCTTTTTCAGCCTGTTTCATTTTGTAATCGGCGATGGCCGCCCTTAAGGCATCAGCAGCTAAATTGGAACAGTGCATCTTCACCGGTGGGAGTCCTTCCAATTCTTCGGCTACATCATCTCTGGTGATTTTCAGAGCTTCATCAAGGGTTTTTCCCATGGCCATCTCGGTTATCATACTGCTAGTGGCAATTGCAGCCCCACAACCGAATGTTTTGAATTTTATATCAGTTATAACCTCATCTTCTACTTTGATGTAGATGGTCATCAGGTCACCACACACCGGGTTTCCTTCGGTTCCCACTCCACTGGCATCTTCTATTTCACCAACGTTACGGGGGTTAGAAAAATGGTCCATTACCTTTTCGCTGTACATAACATCACCTTCTTAACTTTTTTTATGCATCTTCTGGTGTTGCACACCAGAGCGGAGACATGCTCCTTAGTCTTTCAACTACTTCATCAATTGCATCGATGGTGTAATCAATATCTTGGGGGGTGTTTTCTGTGCCTAGACTTATGCGCAGTGATCCATGGGCATCCACTTCCTTAAGCCCTATGGCCATCAGAACATGGGATGGTTCCAGTTTCTTGGATGAGCAAGCTGAACCTGTGGAAGCGTTGATTTCCTTGGCGTCCAGTTGCAGTACCAGTGATTCTCCCTCTATGCCTGTAAATCTGAAGTTGGCATTGTTGGGAAGTCTTTTAGTGGGATGTCCATTTAGGTATGATTGTTCAATGTTCCCCAGGACTCCCTGTATTAATCTGTCTCGTAATGATGATACGTATTCCATGTTCTTTTCCAGATTATCCTCGGCTATCTGGCAGGCCTTACCCAAACCTACAATTCCTGGAATGTTTTCTGTTCCCGGGCGCATACCTCTTTCATGCCCTCCACCATGGAGTAATGGGTCAATTCGGACTCCTTTACGGATATATAATGCCCCGATTCCTTTCGGTCCGTATAGTTTATGGGCAGATATGGATAACATATCCACGTTCATGTCCCCCACATTAACTGGAATCTTACCTACACTCTGCACGGCATCAGTATGGAAATAGATTCCCTTTTCCCGGGCCAGTGCACCAATCTCTTTTATTGGTTGGATAGTGCCGATTTCATTGTTAGCATGCATCACCGTAATCAAAATAGTTTCCGGAGTGATTGCTGCTTCCACATCAGAAACTTTCACTATGCCTTCTTCACCCACTGGCAGGTAAGTAACCTGGTATCCATTTTTTTCCAAGTATTTGCAGGTTTCTTCCACTGCAGGATGTTCTATATCACTAGTTATGATGTGGTTGCCCTTGTTTTTCAGTTTGCTGGCAGTTCCCTTTATTGCTATGTTATCTGATTCTGTGCCTCCACTGGTGAAGTACACCTCTTCTGGTTTAGCACCTATAAGTGATGCCACCTGTTTTCTGCCATTTTCCATGGCAGTTCTGGCTTCCCTTCCCAGAGCGTATAAGGTAGAGGCGTTCCCAAATGATTCTGTGAAGTAGGGTAGCATGGCCTCCAGGACTTCCGGGTTAACGGGTGATGTTGCCGAATGATCCATATAACTCATTATATCACCTTATTTTTTTTATTAATTCTGAATAACCTTTATTAATGCTGAATAATTCTAAAACTTTTTCTCAATCATACTATATGAACCTTAAAATTCTTAATATTTGCCCAGTTTAATATTTGTCCCCGGCAATGAGGGTGCTTATGTGGTCCGTGGTTATAAGACCCAAAACATTTCCATGATCATTGACCACTGGAAGCGAAGATATGTTATGTTTTCTCATTTTCCGTGCAGCTAATTCAATTGGATCCTGTGGAAGTGCAGTTACAACATCACAGGTCATGATCTGGTCGAGTTTATCATATTTGAGAGCTACTGCTTTGGAAATATCCCATGCTGTAACAATTCCCAGCATTCTACGGTCTTCGGAAACCACCGGTAGGTGGGTGACTTTTTCATCCAGCATTAACTCTGCTGCTTCTTCAATACTGGAATCTTCGGTTATGGTGGCTGCATTGAGGGTCATCACATCTACCACCAGGGTTTCACTGAAAAATCCATTTATAATGTAGCTGAGTTGTCCTGCTTCTAGTAAGAATGCATCGTGACCATAGCTAGATTTGATCTGGCAGTAACTGACATCGACTTCATTGGCAGTTAAGGCCATTACTATTTCTTTAGACTCAGCTGGCGTGTAAAGCCAGTCTGAATCAACTGATATTACTAATACTCTGGCTTTAACATCTTTGAGTGCTTCGGATAAGGATACTGTTCCGTTTTCTGTCAGGTCAAAGTAGTCAATGGCTTTGGAGATGTAGAGATATGAGTTGGCATCGAATCTCTTGGTGAAGGTGTCTCCCTGATAGTGGAGGTAGCTTTCCACCTCAAAGTCTGTGGAAAAATCAAAACTGTACTCTTCTTTGTCCTGGAGTCTTCTTCCGAACTTTTCATACATTGATTCGTTGCTGAGGTAAGTTATGTGGCCGATCATACGGGCTAGGGCCAAGCCACTGTCTGGAAATTCTCCTTCATAATAATTACCTTCATTCCAGTGGGGATCACTGATTATGGCTCTTCTTCCCACTTCATTGAATGCGATTTGTTGGGGTGATGAATAGGATGTGGTGGCAATGGGTATGGCAGATCTCACCATGTCCGGGTAGGATACACACCACTGGAGGACCTGCATGCCACCCATGGATCCACCTACCACTGAGAATAGTTGTTTGATTTGGAGGTGGTCAATTAATTTTTTCTGGGCTTTTACCATGTCTTTGATGGTGATGATAGGGAATTCTAATGCGTATTGTTTCCCTGTTTCCGGATTTTGGGATGAAGGTCCGGTTGATCCCTGGCATCCCCCCAGTACATTGGAGCAGATGATGAAGTAACGATCGGTGTCCAGGCATTTGCCCGGGCCGATTATATTATCCCACCAGCCAGGTTTCCGGTCTCCTTCATGCCATCCTGCCACATGGGCATTACCCGAGAGGGCGTGACAGACCAAAATAGCGTTACTTTTTTGCTTATTTAAGGCCCCATAGGTTTCATAGGCTATAGTAACATCTTTTAGACTGTCTCCACCATCTAATATTAATTCTTCAGATAGGTTGTAATATTTAGTTTCTACAACGCCAACAGATTCTTTTTTCATTTTTTGTCCCACATTGAGTAGGTTTACATGTAACTATACTAATATTGGTTATATTATCATAGTTAATTTTAGGAAAATCCATCTTACACACCGATGTATCCTTTTAGTTTGTCAACAGTTGACTTGTCATTTTCTTCAGAAACATCATCATCATCGATTTCTACATCAATGCGTGATAATGCCTGATCAATGTCAGCAATGATATCTTCCACATCTTCCAGTCCAACTGATACTCTTATGAAGTCAGGAGTTACTCCTGTAGCTGCCTGTTCTTCTGTGGTTAGCTGCTGGTGAGTGGTTGATGCAGGGTGTATAACCAGACTCTTAGAATCTCCTATGTTAGCCAGATGCGAGAGTAGTTCCACATTGTTTATGAACTGTTTACCAGCTTCAAGACCTCCTTTAATTCCAAATCCGAGTAATGCCCCGTATCCTTTTTTAAGATATTTAGAAGCTACTTCATGGGCTGAATCTTCTTCCAGTCCAGGATAACTCACCCAGCTGACTTTTGGGTGGTTTTTGAGGAAGTTAGCAACAGTAAGTGCATTTCTGGAGTGTTGTTTCACACGCAGATCCAGTGTTTCCAGTCCCTGCAGGAATAACCAAGTGTTGAAAGGACTCACCTGTGCTCCAAGATCACGGAGTAATCTTACTCTTGCTCTGAAGGTGAAAGCCACATTACCTAACCCTGGGAAGTCTCCAAAAGCATCCCAGTAAACTAATCCATGGTAACTTGGATCTGGTTCTGTGAATCCGGGGAATTTACCATTACTCCAATCAAATTTACCGGAATCAACTATAACTCCACCTATTGATGTTCCGTGACCCCCTATGAACTTGGTTGCGGATAAAACAGTGATGTCCACTCCGTGTTCTATGGGCTTCACCAGACCTACTGCACTGGTGTTATCTACTACCACTGGGATTCCAGCTTCGTGGGCGATGTCTGAGATGATTTCAAAATCTGGCACGTCGAGTTTTGGATTTCCAAGTGATTCTGCAAATATGGCCTTGGTTTTATCAGTTATGGCATCTTCGAATTCTTCGGGTTTATCAGAGTTCAAAAAATTAACTTTCCTGCCTAATTCTGGGAAAGTGTAGTTAAACAGTTGGTAAGTTCCACCGTAGAGATTGTCCGCAGATAATATTTCATCCCCAGGTCCACTTAGGTTGAGTAATGCATAGGTAGTTGCAGCCTGTCCCGATGCTACGGCTAAAGCAGAGTTACCACCTTCAATAGCGGCTATTCTCCTTTCGAACACATCGTTGGTAGGGTTCATAATACGGGTGTATATGTTACCCAGTTCTTTTAAGCCAAATAAGTTGGCTGCATGATCCGCATCGTTGAATACGTATGCTGCTGTCTGATATATAGGCACGGCTCTTGCTCCAGTTGCAGGATCTGGTTCTTCCTGTCCTATGTGCAACCCCAATGTACTTAATCCAAATTCTTTCTTGTTTTTTTCTGTCATTTGGTTTCCTCCATTTTGTTTTAAACTTCCATTTTTCCCAATATTCTACATTTATATATCGTATTATGGAGTTTTAATGATTTTCTGAGGGAATTTTAGTATTAGCCTTGTTCTTATTGAGAACCATGCTGAAATATATCTCCACCAGAAAATATAACAATTGTTATATTATTTTACTATTTATACTTTGTCCCCCATATCAGTTAGAGCCTAACTTTTCTACTTATAACACCAGCCCCCTACATTTAGCAAATTAAATCAACTGGAAAATCAATTAATTATATAACATAACTTATATAATATAACAATAGTTATATAAATTTTGGTGATACAATGACCATGACTGAAGAAATGATGGAAGCTATAGAAAAAGACTTAGTATTCCTGGCCACAGCCAGCAGCGAAGGAATTCCCAACGTGGTTCCCATTGGCTTTGCCCGGCCCATTGACAACGGAAGTATATTGATCGCTGACAACTACATGAACAAAACCCGGAAGAACATTGAAGAAAACCCTAACGTTGCCATCGTGACCAAGGATGCCCAAAAAAATCCATACCAATTTAAAGGTAAAGCTGAGATATTTGAGTCTGGTAAAATCTTCGACGAAGTGGTGGAATGGGCTCAGAACGTTATGACCAAACTCAATCCCAAAGCAGCCATAGTGATTAAATTAACTGAAATATACTCGGTACAGCCTGGCCCTGAAGCCGGAAAAAAGGTCGAATAAGTTACAAATAAATTGAATAAATACCACCATATATTTATTCAATTTTTATTTAATATAAGTCCTTAAAATTTAAAATCAATATCTATAATCGGTTTTGGTAATTGATACAACAACAAAAATAGTGGAATTCATATGAATCTGGTTTGGTGAATTGATAACAACCTTTATATATAACAATTGTTAACATTAGGTAGTACCGCTAAAATAACTAAATTCCAAAATCGTTTTTTGCCGAGATGACCGAGCGGCTAGGTGCGTGGCTGCAGACCACGATACTTGGGTTCAAATCCCAATCTCGGCCTTTTATTTATTAACAAGAAATAGCTAAAGCCCTATCTATTAAATTACTCAATTATTGACTTAATTAGTCAATATTAGTTAGATTTAGTCAATCAGAGGTTAATAACAAATAAACAGTATCTAAAGTATCAATCACGTGATCACATGATAAAAGTATACAACACTCTAACCCGTAAAAAAGAGCTTTTTAAACCACGCGAAGGAAACCGGGTAAAACTCTTTGTTTGCGGGCCAACAGTTTACGATAACTCACACATTGGTCACGCCCGGACCTATATTTCCTTTGATGTTATTGCCCGCTACCTGAAATACCGGGGTTACAGTGTTTTTTACCTGCAAAACATCACTGATGTGGATGATAAAATCATTAAACGAGCCATTGAAACCGGGACAGAACCCATTCAACTAGCCCGGGAATTTGAAAATAAATACATTGAAGATATGGAGACACTGGGTGTGGAAAATGTAAATCTCTACGCCCGGGCCACAGAACACCTTCCGGAGATCATTGCCCAGATAAAAACCCTCCTGGATAAAGGATTCGCCTACGAAACTGGAAATGGAGTGTACTTCGATGAATCAAAGTTCCCCGACTTTGGTAAACTCTCTAACCGCAACCTTGAGGATCTTAATGTTCACCGCATCAACCCCGACACCAGCAAGCGTAACCCCGGAGATTTCGCCCTGTGGAAAAAGAAAGATGATGAACCTAACTGGGATTCTCCCTGGGGTACAGGACGACCCGGATGGCACATAGAAGACACCGCCATAACTGAAGAATACTTCGGAGCCCAGTACGACATACATGGAGGTGGGCTGGATCTAATATTCCCCCATCATGAAGCCGAAATAGCCCAGATGGAATCAGTTTCCGGGAAAAAACCCATGGTCCGCTACTGGATCCACACCGGTTTTTTAAATGTGAAGGGTGAGAAAATGTCCAAATCACTGGGTAACTTCATCACCATCAAAGACCTGCTGAAAGAATATCCACCAGAAGTGTTCCGTTTCTTCGTCCTCTCCACCCATTACCGCAGCCCCATTGATTTCAGTCAGGAAATACTGGAGCAATCCCAGAATGGGCTTAAAAGAATATACAAACTTACCGAGACCATTGATGGCCTTCTGAAAAGTGATATTCCCCAAAACAGTACCAAAAACACAGAACACCAGAAGTTACTCCAGGATACCCGAGAAAATTTCTTTGAAGCCATGGACAATGATTTTAACACACCATTTGCCCTTTCATCCCTTTTTGATTTTATAAGAGACATGAACCGAGATATAAACGAATTAAATATCTCAAAAAACACATTAATCAATGTTAAAGAATTTATAAACGAAATTGGTAACATTTTAGGTTTTGAATTTGTTTTAAATAAATCCCATGAGGATGTTACTGGTGAACTGGTGGATATTCTCACTGAAGTCCGGGAAAGACTGCGAGCAAAAAAAGATTATGAGCTTTCAGATGAAATACGAAGCAAATTAAATGACTTAAACATAGTTATAGAAGACCGAAAGAATTAATTTTAATAAAAAAAATCTTTAAAGAGGATTTCATCCCTTTATGGGTTTAAATCCATTACTTAAATCCATTATAACACCATTAAGTGGTTTAATTTGAGAGAAAATTAAACTAGTTCCTTATAAAATAATTAGAAATAGAGTGCCATTCAATTATTCAATAAAACTTCAAAAAACTCATTAGAAATTATTATAATAAGTAGGAGTGTAATGAGGGATAGATTATGATTTACGATGTTATTGTAGTGGGAACAGGCGCCGGCGGATCAACCGTAGCGCGTGAGCTCTCAATTAAAGGTTTTGATGTTTTAATACTGGAAAAAGGAGAGTTTATACCTTCTGGTTCTGCAGTCACCGGGATAAAAACTGCTGATCTTATTCTAAACCAGGATGAGGTAAAAATCCCAGAATACGAATTCCTCAAGTACCCTGGAGAACTTATGTACATTGAAGGTGTGGGGGGAACAACTCCAGTTTCACTGGCCAATGCCTGTTACGCCTGTACCGCCTGTTACTCCAACTCTCCCACCGCCCAGTTCAAGATCCATGATCTGGAACTTTTTGAAGAACTCATGGAAGCCAGCCGTGACCTGAAGGTGGGTCCACTTCCCCAGACACGGACTGGGCCTGTAACCCGCAAAATATGGGATGCTGCTGAAAAACTGGGCTACTTTGTAGAACCCATGCCCAAATTCATTGATTACTCCCGATGTAATA
The DNA here is from genome assembly GCF_029848115.1 of Methanobacterium formicicum. NCBI lineage: Archaea > Methanobacteriati > Methanobacteriota > Methanobacteria > Methanobacteriales > Methanobacteriaceae > Methanobacterium > Methanobacterium formicicum. The sequence goes on from NZ_JARVXG010000048.1 coordinate 42,894, forward strand.
ACTGTGGCCTCTGTATTGAGGGGTGCACAAATGGAGCAAAATGGGATGCCACAGACTTTGTTAACGATGCTGTGCAAGCGGGTGCTACACTGGTACGTGAATTTACAGTTAATAAAGTCCTGCACAGTGAAGGAAAATGTTGGGGAGTAGAAGGCATTGATAACCAAGGAAATATTAGAACTTACGAGGCCCATAGGATCATTCTGGCTGCAGGGGCACTGAACACTCCACAAATATTAAAAAATAGCCAACTAACCGAGGGAGTGGGCGAAGGCCTCTTCACAGATTTATTCATCACCGTGGGGGGCTTTCTAAAAGATGCTAAACTGAATCAGGAGATACCCATGGGTATTAAATCTGAATTTGGAGCTTACTTCCTATCACCACACTTTTCAAGCCAGCTCATCCCATTAATAACAGAAAAGGGCTTCGATACCCGCAATGAAGATGTGGTAGGTTTAATGGTTAAGATTGCCGATGAAGCCAATGGTTCCCTGAATGATGATGGTTCCATTACCAAACCCCTGACCAGTTGGGATCTGAAACTATTAACTGAAGGTTATGATAAAGCTATGGAAATACTCACCGAGATCGGTGTGGATCCTTCTTCAATTGTAGCTACACCCCTAAGAGGAGCACATCCAGGGGGAACTGCCGCCATGGGCAAAGTAGTTGATCGATCCCTGGAAACTAGGATAAAAAATCTTTTCATCGCCGATGCCAGTGTTATACCCCAGGCACCAGGACGGCCACCCATATTAACCATAACCTCACTGTCCAAAAGACTGGCTAAAAATATTATTCAGGAAACTGTTCAACTAAAGAATTAACATCTTTAAGGACGAGAATGATTTGTAATTATTAAAAATTATGGATTATATTTATAAGGGTAAATAAGCCCATCACTTAAGAAGAGGCAATACAACTCATAAGAGGTAATTTGGTAATGAGAACTCTCAAACTCAATGAAGATTCTTCTAAACTTGCCAAAGAAGTAATTGGCGATTTAAAAGCTTCTCCTTCCCTTGAACTCTTTAAATGCATACAGTGCGGAATGTGCACTTCACTGTGCCCCGGAGCGCGTTACAGTGATTACAATCCCCGGGAAATGGTTAAAAGGGTATTAGATGGAGATGAAAGTGTCATCTATGATGATGATATATGGAACTGTTTCTACTGTTACACTTGTAACAGTGTTTGCCCGGCTAACAACAGTGCCAGTGTGGTAAACCAGATCCTGAGACAGAAGGCTATTAATGAAGGAAAACAAACTGATAGGCTTTCTGCATTCTTAACCTACGGTGATAGCTTCCTGGAAATCGGGATAGGTTCTATCCCTGCCGCTTTTTTCGATGTGCTGGTCAAGGACTTTGGACCGGAATGGCTTGATCTTAAAATGAACTTGGATGACGTGCGGAAGGAACTGGGACTGGGATCAGTGACCCTGCCGGAAGATTCCGTTGAAGAAATAAACGAAATTCTCAAAATAACGGGGTTCACCCGGAAAATGGAGAAAATAAGGGGATCCCCATGAAGAAAATACCTGATAAAGATATCCTGTTATTTAAAAGCTGTCTGGTGAGTGTGGAGTATCCTGGTGTGGAATCATCAACTGCCTTCCTCTTTGATAAGCTGGGAGTGGGGTACCATCGTGACCAACGCCAGTCCTGCTGCACTGGGCTGGGACACTATTACGATCTTTTCGACCAGCTTTCCACCACTGCCCTGGCTGCCCGTAATTTCTGGGTTGCCCGGGATTCGGGTAATCCCAACATAGCAGTGATGTGCGCCACTTGCTATGCTATCCTGAAGAAATCTGCCGAGATCCTTAATGAAAATAATGAAGCCCGTGAAAAGATCAACGGACTCCTGGAAGAAGGAGGGCTGGGTAAAATGGTCTATCACAAGGGTGATATCGACCCCCATAAAAACATCTTCCATGCTGCAGAAATTCTTTATAACCAGAGAGAAATATTTGAAGAATCCTCCCAGCTGGATTTTTCGCAGTTTAATATTGCCACTCACCATGCCTGCCACTACTGTAAAGTGCACTATGAAGATACCATTGGTGGAGTCAGACATCCTATGCTCATTGATGAAATTGTTA
>NZ_JARVXG010000048.1:50000-57500 GCF_029848115.1 Methanobacterium formicicum
CACTGGAGACATCTTTTATCTTGCTGATTTCTGCATCAACCAGTATGAAACTTTTAGCCATCTATTCACCTCCATACATTTTTTAGTTCATGTTCCCACCAAAAATTTCACATGACTTGAATTGCCACAGAGGGCAATGAAATCCAGGTGGTTCGGGTTCTGAGGATAAACCATCAGAGTAAGGTTATTCGATCGTTTCATAACGATCGTTATAATAACCTATTATAACGATCGTTAATTTAATTATAAATAGTTTTCGCTTTCTAAACCGTCTCCTAAAAAAATGGAAAATGATTCATGGGGGTAGGATTACCCCTCTGAATTGATAATTAATCATTTTAGACAACGAAACACACCCCAAATCACAATCCCACTTTTTTACTGTGCCTTTCCATTATAACAACATCTCTCCATTGATTACCCATTTTCCCTATTCTTTCACGGGTGCCAACCACTCTAAATCCCCATTTCCTGTGTAGATCAATGCTTATTTGTATTTTCAGCAAACATAATAGCCTGTAATGTCCAGAATCCTTTTTCTTCAGCAAATTCGATTAATTTCCAAGCAAGAGATTCCCTATACCCATCCCCTGATATTCCGGATCCACATAGATACTATCCTCCACAACTCCCCAGTAAACTTCCCTATTGGATACTGAAGATAAAGAGCCCCATCCCAGTATGGGAGCAGTTTTTTTGGAATGATCTTCACGTACTACCAGAGCACTTCCTAAAATGCATTTTTTAAGCCATACTTCTGGAAGGGGTAATTTTAATTCAAAATTTGCATTTCCACATATTACCGCTTTAGAAAGATTTTTGACACATCAAGCCAATCATTCTTTTTCATTTTATCAATTCTAAAATTCATTCCATTATCTCCATATTTTCCTAGCAGGATTTCTATTCAATTTTTTTAGTCCCCAACGATAGATTTATATAGGAATATAACAATTGTTATAGTGGGGGTAATTATAACGATCGTTATAAAAGACAAACGCACGGTCGTTTTATTACCCTGACCTCAATTAAGTACTGAAAAAATAATAACCATCCTTAAGGAGAAAAATAGTACAAATAATTCACACCCTTAAAGATGAAAAGCCCCTTGTGAGGTGCTAAGAAATGTGTAGTTGTAGATAAATAAAATCAAAGAAGATAAAAATCCATTCGCAACTATTATATCTCCTCAAGAGGTGTTTTACTATGTGTAAATAACTAATATAACGCTAACAATGGTTATTTCCAAGATGGGTGAAAAAGATCTATATTATCACCATTCACCCCGGAAATTTTGGGATAATATCACCATAACCTCCCATTTTAAAAAATCATCCTCTCTGCCTTGTTATGTATCATCCAATTGAAATGAGAATGTTATGGTGAATATTTTATCTTATCTTGAAAAATTGATCCAAACCATAAAACCAAAAATTCTGCCATAAGCTTCATATCCTAACCGGGAAACAATCCATGACCAAAAAAGTCCTCGGTTAGGATTACAAGCTAAGATTAGATTAAAATGCTTTTTTTTAAATTTTAAGAGTTGTAATCGTGAATTGTTAAGTAACTAAAATCATGATAATTGTTCTAGTAACTTTCTATATGTCCGATATCTAAATAATAAATTCATCATCAATTGGCAAATATTTAATTATATGAAACTTCACTATAGTTAATACATAATTTGTATTTTAATTTGAATAATTAAACAGCAGTAATGAAATAAAAAAAGATTGATATAAACCTGTTGTTTTATTTGTTACCCGAGAATATTTGTTTGTATTTAAAAAAGGTTATATTTAAAAAGAATCTGTGCCTTAAAAAAAAATCAGTACTAGATCTATTTACTATTCACTTGATTATTAACCCCAAAGGAGATTGGTTAATTTGAATGAAAAAGATTTAACTTCAACCCCTGCCAAGGAAAACCTTAAGGTAGGTGTTTTCCTGTGCCGCTGCGGTGGTAACATCTCAGATAACGTGGATATGGAAAAACTCCACTCCTCCTTAGATGCCACAGTAGTGGAAGAATTCGAGAACCTGTGCTCAATAAATGGCCGTAAACTCATCCGAGATTCCATTATCGACAGAGACCTTGATCGGGTGGTGGTGGCGGCATGTTCACCTATTACCCATGAAAAAACATTCCAGAAGTATGTTAAACCCCTCAACCCCTACCTTATGCAGATGGCCAACATCCGTGAGCAGTGCTCTTGGGTACACTCTGATAAAGGAAAAACCACAGACAAAGCCATTTCCTTAACCAGTGCAGCCATTGAAAAGGCAAAGTGCTCAGAACCCATCGACCCGTTACTGCGACGTACAAAAAAAAGTGTGGCAGTTATTGGTGGGGGCATATCTGGAATAACCACTGCCCTTTCACTGGCCCGGCAGGGAATAAAGACCCGGATCATTGAAGAAAGATCCACCATTGGTGGATCCATGGTGAAGATTGGTAAGGTCTTCTCCCCGGAGAAACTGGCCGAAGAATGTGCCATGTGCCTTTTAAACCCACTGGTAAACGAGGCCGTGGAAAACAAAAATATAGAAATTTTAACCAAAACCAAACTCTTAAGGGCTGAGCGCAGAGCAGGAAATTTCAATTTAATAGTGGAGAAGAAACCCGGTTTTGTGAAAGCCGAGCGTTGCATTGCTTGTGGAAGCTGTGCCGAGGTTTGTCCCGTGGAAGTGCCCAACTCCTGGAATGAAAATATGACCATCCGCAAAGCCATTTACAAATCATTCCCCCAGGCAGTTCCTGATGTATATACTATTGATGAAGAAAACTGCATCCGCTGTGGAACCTGTCAGGAAACTTGTAAAATGGATGCCATTGATTTTTCCATGGAAACTGAAGTCCTGCCCCTTAACGTGGGATCGGTAATTGTAGCCACTGGCCATAACCGGTTTGAACTGTCCAAAAGACCAGAATATGGATATGGAAGGTTCCCAGATGTGATTTCCCAGATGGAACTGGCACGGATCACCGGGGTAAATGGTCCCACCGAAGGGCAGCTACTGCGACCCTCCAATGGCCAGGTCCCCCAGAGAGTGGTGATGATACAGTGTGTGGGCTCCCGTGATGATAAACCAGATGGTAATCCCTACTGTTCCAAGGTATGCTGTATGGTGGCCATGAAGCACGCCAACGTTATAAAACATTACTACCCTGAAACCGAAGTCATAATCTGTTACACCGATATGAGAACTCCGGGAATGTATGAAAAGTACATGCGCTACGGTCAGGATAAAGGTATCAAATTGATACGGGGCCGGGCCGGTGAAGTTACCTGGAAAAATGAAAAATTAGTGGTCCGGGTGGAGGAAAGTCTGGAAAAAACTCCACTGGAAATAGAAACAGACATGGTTGTTTTGTCCGAGGCTATTGAACCTTCCGAGGGCACCAAAGAGGTTGCAGAATTACTGAATGTGGGTTTAACTGAGGACCTGTTCATCAGAGAGAGTCACCCCAAAATAAAACCAGTCACCACTGATGTGGAAGGTGTTTACGTTTGTGGAACTGCCCAGGGACCTAAAGATATTACCGACAGTGTTTCCCAGGCCAATGCTGCCGCAGCCAAAGTGGCAGAACTGATGAATGGTAACCTGGAGGTGGAACCATTCGTAGCTACCATCAACACCTCTCGATGTAATCTATGCAAAAAATGTATGGATACCTGTAAGTACAAGGCATTCTATATCCAGGAAGATAACCTGGCCATTGACCCCATTGCCTGTAAGGGATGCGGTATCTGTCTTTCTCAGTGTCCAGAAGAAGCCATCAGTATCCAGGGAAATGCTGATGAAAAATTATTCGGTATCATATCCGGTATTCTTAAAAACAAAAAGGATGGTGAACGTATAATACTCACCTTCCTGGACAGTGTGGGATATCTGGCTGCGGATAACATGGGAATAAATAAAATAACCTATCCCGAATCTATCCGGATAATCAAAGTTCCCTCATCGAATCGTTTGATGATGAAACACATCCTGTACGCTCTTGAAAATGGTGCAGACGGCATATTCTTAGGGGAGTATCCTGATGATCTCATGTATCCCCATCTTAAAGAAAAAGTCAAACAATTAAAACAAGTTTTAGAAGAGAAAAATATCAATCCCAACCGTCTGACCATTCACCGAGTGTACATACCCTACTTCCGGGGATTGGCCAATAAGTTAACCATCTTTGATCAGGAAATCAGTTCTCTGGATCAACAACATAAGAGGGAAGATAGTAGTGCGAAGGTTCTGGATGAACCTCTTGAATAAATTTCAACTCAAAAACATCTTCCTTTTTTATCTTCTTTTCTAGATATCCTAATTTTTGAAGAACCGGGACAAAATCCAGGGTGGATCTTATATATTCTTCCGGTAGACTGGCACAGTACCGGGGAGAGATCTGGAAGGTTTCCAGTATAAATTCCACATCAATGCCACCCAGCTCACCAGCAGCTACTTCTGCAGCATCATGTGGCTGATTACGTATAAAATTACAGGCAGCTTCATGTTCAGTTAAAAAATTTTTTATAAAATCTGGATCTTGGTTTAGGAGCTCTTCACGAACCACAATCCCGTAACTGGGATTGTAGGGCCACAATTTGCTGGGAGGAATTATCAGTTTGGAATTTATCTCCCGAGAAGCAACCGTGGCCAGTGCTGGTGTACCCAGGCCAGCAGCTATTTCACCAGTTTGTATGGCACTGGGTATGAAATCTGCCCAGGGATAATTGATGATGGATATATCCCGATCCTGAATGAGGTCTCGTATTATAACATCATGGATAGACCCCTGTGCCGGAGTTCCAATATTTCTACCTTCAAACTGTTTTAATACATTATCCAAATTGTTTAAATCATCAAAAGAAGAGAATGAATCTCTAGAAATCATAACGGTACCTTCCACATGACCTCCAGCCACACATTTGAGTTTTAGTCCTTTATCAATCCCGATCATTACTGGAGGGAGACCTATATATCCTAGATCTATTTCACCACTTTTAAAGGCTTCCATCATTGCCGGGCCTGTGGGAAATAGGGTCCAATCAAGATCACCCCCTATACTGTCAAGGAACTTATTATCCGGACTTTTTAAAATAAAGGAAGTGTGATAGATAGTGGAAAGATACCCGATATTCAAATTTAACCACCGGCCAGAGTCTGGAATATAACTATTTCATCATCATCTTTTACTGGGGAACTCAGACCACCGGTTCCTCTAATGTCATTTCCGTTGATGAGTATTTTAACGAAATCCTTTACTTTGCCCTCATCATCAGTGATGGTGGTTTTGAAGTCTTTTCCTTTAAGTTTAGTGTCCAGACTGTCAATCAAACCGGATACTTCACCATCATATTCAATTATCAGAGATTTTTCTCCAGTTATATCTGCTAGATTTGATAAAAATTTTATTTCAGGCATGTTTTTCCTCCAATGTATTGGTTTTTTAAAGTCATACTCAGGTAAGTACAACTACTTATATAACTATTGTTATATAACTATTGTTAACTTATAAAAATTAGTATATAAAACTTTTGGGTTTAGGAAATTCCTCTAAAAAGAGGAAAACACATGGAATAAATCTGATTAAATGTAAAAGAAATTAAATGTTTATCACAAATAAAGGTGTTAGTAAATGTCCATAAAAGTAGCAGTTGCCAGCAGTGATGGCAAATATATCAATCAGCATTTTGGAATGGCTTCACAATTTTTAATTTTCCAGTTAGATGATAATGGAACCCATAAATTCCTGGAATTACGAGAAAACAAACCGGCCTGCAGTACGGAGGGTCACAGTGAATTATCCATGGAAAAAAGTGTTAAACTAATATCTGACTGCCAAGCAGTACTTGCCGGCCAAATTGGTCCTGGAGCCATCGATATACTGCTGAAAAATAACATAGACCCCTACATAGCACCAACATTTATCGAAGATGCATTAGAACAACTGACAGAAATTAGAAAAAAGAAAAAAGACTGATTATTGGAGATTTTAGGATTAATAGATAATTTTATAATGGATAATTCTATAAAGTCTCGATTTAAAAGAAAAACAAATCGCTATTTCCATTGTGATATCGGTAGGTCAAATTGGACCAGACACTTGGAATAAACTCTTAAAGAAGATTAAACCCTTTAATTATACCTTTTTTACAAAAATAATGATTTTAAAATACTCAACTGAATATACAAGTAAATGAAAAGTCGAATCATTGTATCTTTAGTTTCAGTAGCTATTTTTCAAGGATCTATCCTGATTTAACGATCGTTAACTATTTATACTAAATCAATTGTTTAACAATTGTTATATAACGATCGTTATTAGATCGTTTTAGCCGCTCTTCGATCCAGGCATCGTTGTATACCAAGAAGAAATAGGAGGAAATTAAGTGAGCCCAGATAAAAAGAGCCCAGATGAAGCAATCGATCTGAGTAAGAACACATGCCCCAACCGGGAGCATCGAGCCCATGGTACCAATGTATACTATGGAAAAGCAAGCCAACTGTTAAAAGACGCCAAAGAAGGAAACGTGAAATGTTCCGAAAGAAAATTTCAGCAGTCTGGAGGCTGTGTGCTTAACTTTTACCTTTCAAACAGAGTGACAACAATCCGTGACGCCGTTGTGATATTCAACGCACCAGTCGGTTGTTCTGCAGGTGCACTTGGTTACCGTGAATTATTCCGTGGTGTGCCTGTTGAGTTAGGAAGACCGGCACAATACAATGTTAACTGGCTTACAACCAACCTACAGCAAAATGATGTTGTTTATGGTGCTGGTCAAAAGTTAAAAGAAACGATACTGGAAGCTGAACGGAGATACTCTCCCAAAGCCATTTTCATACTCACATCATGTACCACTGGAATCATTGGAGAGGATATTGAAGGAAGTGTAAACGGAGTTCAACCCCAAGTGAAAGCAAAAATTGTGCCTATTCACTGTGAAGGCGTGCGCTCCAGACTGGTACAAACAGGATATGATGCATTTTGGCATGCCGTGCTAAAATATCTGGTAAGGGAACCTCAGGAAAAACAGGAAGATCTGGTTAATGTAGCCAGTATGCTCTCTTACACCTGGCAGGACCGACTGGAGATAAAAAGACTTCTGGGGAAGGTCGGATTGAGGGTGAACTTCATTCCAGAATTTGCAACAGTTGAACAGTTTGAACAACTCTCAGAAGCAGCTTTAACCGCACCCATCTGCCCAACTTATACAGACTACATCTCCAGAGGCCTTAAAAAGAAATATGGAGTACCATACTTCCTTTACCCATCCCCAACTGGAATAACCAATACTGATGGGTGGTTACGCGAGATCGGGAAGTACACTGGAAAAGAAGACGAAATAGAGGAACTCATAGCTGAAGAACACCAAACATGGGTACCAAAAATGGAGGCAATACAAGAAGAATTCTTGAAACTACGTAAAGATGGTGAAAAGGTCAGAATTTTAGGATCCCTGGGCCAAGGGAGGTTAGTTAACCAGTTACCCTTCTTCG
>NZ_JARVXG010000048.1:62500-69330 GCF_029848115.1 Methanobacterium formicicum
ACACACCAATAAAAAATTAAGTAAAGAGGAGATTAAAAGAAAATCCAAAAAATATCTGGATACAGTGGGGCTTTCCAAGTTTGCTGATAAATTCCCTAGAACTTTATCCGGTGGTATGCGTCAAAGACTTGCAATAGCCCGGATGTTTGCCATAAAACCCAAAGCTTTCTTAATGGATGAACCTTTCGGAGCATTAGATGCCTTAAACAAAGTTTATATGCAAGATTTGTTGGTTTATCTATGGACCCGGGGTGATAAACGAGAAACAACCCTTTACGTAACCCATGATGTAGATGAGGCTTTGTTTTTTTCCGACAGAATAGTGGTTATGACACCATCCCCCGGCAGAATCAAAGAAATAATAAATGTTGACTTCCCCAGACCACGATGCAGGGTTGATATTGCAAAATCTGCAGAATATATGAGTTTACGTTCAAAACTCATTTCTCTACTGCATGATGAGATGTTAGAATCCATTGCTGAACAGGAAAAACATTTGAGGGATTTAAAATGAGTTTTCAGGAAAAATCATTACAATGGTTTCCAACCAAATTAAGGACCAACTTACAGCATTTACTTGTATTTGGTATCTTCTTCGTGCTGTTTGCCATCACATTTGTATTGCCCAATACTTCTATTCCTGTAGGTACCAATTTGTTTGGCGCTGCACTGGGCTTATTAACATTATTATTTGCTATAGAAATATACATCCACAGAGAAGACTCTCAAAAAACAGTGGATCTCTTTCTAGTTCTGGGACTGGTGTTATTACTGTGGGATGTTGCAACCAGATTAAGCCTGATTGATACTATTCTTTTCCCAACACCTGAAGCAGTTTTTGCAGTTTATTCCCAGGATTACAGTAACATAATAACTGGAATATTCAGTTCACTTTCCATACTAGGTACCGGGTACTTATTTGCTGTAATACTGGCAGTACCCATTGGTTTAGTTATAGGATGGAGAAAACGGGTTTACAATGTGGCTTATCCCATCGCCAAAGTCGCATCCCCTGTTCCTCCCATAGTTTACATGCCGTATGCCATAGCATTACTCCCCTCCTTCTTCCTTTCATCGACTTTCCTGATATTTATCGGGGCTTTCTGGCCCATATTAGTCGGTGTAATATACGGTGTGTTTAGTATTGATCATCGGATATTAAACTCAGCCAAGACACTGGGATTGGATGAAATAACCATCATGAAAAAGGTACTGCTGCCAGGTTCAATGCAATCAATATTCTCCGGAGCGCTTATTGGTTTGATAATATCATTCATAACCCTAACTGCAGCTGAGATCGTAGGCGCCAGTTCTGGGCTCGGTTGGTACATCCAGTACCAAAGCCAGTTTGCTAATTATGATGGTGTGCTTGCGGGAATGATTGTTCTCGCCATTGTGGTAATCTTTATCACCATCATATTTGACAGAGTGCAAGATTACATCTTAAGATGGCAGAATACCAATTAAACCCAGAAATATCGTATTAAAATTTCTTTTTTATTTTTTACCCAATGATAACTTGCAAAAGATTGTACCACGCAACAAATAACCGAAACTTTTATAAAGGGTTTTCCACAATGAGAATTATAACAATTGTTATATAACAATAGTTATATTATATTATTTTGATGAGTTGTATAACAATAGTTATATAAGTGGAGTTATATAAAATAAAAGGTGAAAAAAATGGTAAAGATACCAGAATTAACAAGAGGAATTGCCAACGATATAACTGAAACCATTGGGAATACACCACTGGTAAGGTTAAACAGAATAAGCGAAGGTTTAGATGCAGAAATTTTAGTGAAACTCGAATCATTCAACCCAATCAGCAGTGTTAAAGACAGAATTGGGGTAGCTCTAATTGAACATGGGGAAGAAATAGGAGCCATAAAACCTGATTCAGTTTTAATAGAACCTACCAGCGGGAACACCGGAATTGCCCTGGCATTTGTAGCCGCAGCACGAGGATACCGATTAATACTCACCATTCCCGACACCATGTCCATTGAAAGAAGGAAACTTCTGGCCACCTTCGGTGCGGAAATAGTCTTAACACCGGGTGCAGATGGAATGCCTGGTGCAGTAGCCAAAGCTGAAGAACTGGCCGCAGAAATACCAAACTCAGTACTACCCCAACAATTCAAAAACCCAGCAAACCCAAAAATCCACCGGGAAACCACTGCCCAGGAAATCTGGAGAGACACCGATGGAAAGGTGGACATCGTTGTGGGAGGAGTAGGTACTGGTGGAACCATCACCGGTCTCGCACAAGCTTTAAAGGAAAAGAAACCTGAAATCAAAGCAGTTGCAGTAGAACCCGCAACATCACCAGTTCTATCCACCGGAGTAAAAGGACCACATAAAATACAGGGAATTGGCGCCGGATTTGTGCCCGAAGTATACGATGCCGACCTTATTGATGAAGTTATTCCCATCAAAGACGAAGATGCCGGAGCATACCTATTAAAACTGGCCAGGGAAGAAGGAATTCTGGCAGGTATCTCCTCCGGAGCAGCCACCCGTGCAGCAGTAGAACTTGCCCAGCGCGAAGAAAACAAAGGCAAACAGATAGTGGTCATACTACCTGACACCGGTGAACGGTACCTGAGTGTGGGATGGGTTTTCGAAGAAATTTACAAAACCTATGAAGACACAATCCCCCAAATATAAATTAGAATGTCTAAAGAAAGTAGATAAGCCATTCAATACTTCGGTGTTGAATGTTATTTTATATTTTCTTTAAAACCCCGTCTGATTTAGAATTTTAACTCTAACAGGAGGAAGAATAATAATGTTTGAAAGGATAAGTGAAGATTTGGAAATGGTACGTATGCGGGACCCTGCTGCCCGGAGCACTCTGGAAATATTCTTCTGCTATCCGGGGTTACACGCCATCTGGTGGCACCGACTGGCCAGCTGGTTCTGGAACCACAAACTATTATTTTTAGGCCGATTCACATCAGCCATCAGCCGCCTGTTAACCGGCATTGAAATACACCCCGGTGCCACAATTGGTCGAAGGGTGTTTATAGATCATGGAATGGGGGTGGTTATTGGTGAAACCGCAGAAGTGGGGGATGATGTACTGATTTACCAGGGCGTGGTCCTGGGGGGTACCAGTCTGGAGAAGACAAAAAGACACCCCACCGTGGGTAGTGGTGTGGTCATAGGTTCGGGAGCTAAGATCATTGGTAACATTAAAATTGGGGACGCATCTAAGATTGGTGCTGGATCAGTAGTCCTAAAATCCGTACCCTCAGGTTCAACCTGCGTGGGTATACCTGGAAGGGTGGTTCAGGAACAGCGTAAATGCGCCATTGACCTAGATCACGGAGAATTACCGGATCCAGTGGCCGAAGTTATCACCCTGCTTTTAAAACGTCAGAATGAAATGGAAGCCCAGATCAAAGAACTGGGAATTACATCTCAAGTAATGAAAGCTAATGGTTTATTAAATCGGAAAACTGAGATGGAAGAAATTTTCTCAGAAGGAGCAGGGATATAAGAATATCACTAAATTTACATAGATTTATATTAAGAATCACCATTATCATAATACACACATTTAAGACATTACATTTTAAAGTAAAGATAGGTGCAATAAGATAAGGAATTTAAAACTCATAAATTGATTAGAATTGTCAAAAAAAGGATATATGAATGAAATATTTTATAAAATTAAGATTTTAGAATAAGGGGAATTAGTGATTAAAATGAGACCTCCGTGTGAAATAGTAGTGTGGTACGTTATCCCCACCATCAGATCCGAACTGGCCAAGGAACTCCTTAACCTAGGAATGAAACAGAAGGAGATTTCTGAGCTTTTAGATATAACCCAGCCGGCTGTTTCTCAATACATCAGTGATAAAAGAGGACACGGTATCAAATTTAACGATGAGACCCAGAAACTCATAAAAGACTTTGCCAAGGGCCTGGTGGAAGAAAAGTACAACCAAAGGGACATAATACCGCATGTTTGCGAAATATGTAGAAAAGTGAAAACTGATGAAATTCTCTGTCAGTTGCACAAAGAAAAGGGTAAAATGCCCACTGACTGTGATGCCTGCATGTCATCCCACCTAGCAGAATAACCGAGATATTTGAGGCGTCACTTTTAAATTTTTATGGGAATATTTTGCCTTTATAAAAATAGAAATAAGATTACTATTTTTTTCTCTTAAATACCTGTTTTTTTGTCTTTATATCCGATTTTTGTTATATACAAAGAAAATTGTTTTTTACGTTCGGTCCCGAGATTACGTTTATCATTATTAATATATTAAAGATTTTACCTACTATCATTATTAATACATGAAAGATTACCGTAAAAATTTAATTGTATTTCTTTTTACAGGGTTAATCCCCCACACTAACATTAAATTTCATGATTAATCACCAAGTCAAGTATTAAAAAATGTACATTTTCTTTGATTTTTAATGGTTTTTAATTCTTAATTCAAACGCTTATTATCAGACTAAGCAGGCCATAAATTAATTTATTGGCAAATATAGATCTTAAAATAGATTATTGTTTTATCAAGGAAATATATCTGTATTCTATTAGCTTAATGAGGATTTAAACTATTTTCAAATAATAATATTTAAATACTATTGGATATTATTCAAACATGATATGCATGATACTTCAGTTAGTATTATGAGTTGCACCAGATATGTAAATTTGAAAGTAACTAACTCCATTTTACTTATCTTAAACTCAAATGCATTATCATCCGAAATAACGGCATTAAAGCAGTTATTTCCATTTGAAACAAAAAAGGAGGTGACAAATGTGAAGTATGAAAAACATGGAGCAGTTCTTCTGACAATCATTTTAGCAGTGATACTTTGCAGTGCAGTTAGTGCTGCAGAGTCTAGTGATACTCCTGTAAATTCTTCTGCAGATATTTCTGGGATACAATCAGATACATCGGCAGGATTTGACGAGAATAACAGTGATTCATCAATGGTAGACCCTATAATATCTGGAACAGTAATTGAAAGTGGTTCCAATACAGGATTAGGTGGAGTTACCATCAGGGTATGGGATACCAGTGACAATCTTATGGCAGAAACAATAACTGGAGCTGACGGATCCTATCAGGTAAATTTCAACAATCCCGGAACAGTATTCAAGGTGGCGGCGATCAGGACCGGTTACTTATCTTATCTTAAAGAGATTACGGTAACTCCCAATGCAACCAACCCCGCTGATCCCAACCTTTACGGTACTGCCGACTTCCGAGTATATGCTTTACCAGCTTACAGTGGCAATGCTTCAAGTTATGTATTGAATGTAGGTGCAATTCCAGGAATTTTACTGGATGTTTACGCCGGAAAGTCGAACGCATGGGTTGATAGTAAGGTGATACCCTACAGTGAGGGTGTGGGAATACCACTGGAGATTCGACTGCTTAGCGGTGACCTGCTTGCAGGTTTATTGAATGTTAATTCCACAGGTGGTCAGGGAGTGGTGACTGGAGGGATACTTCCCCAGAATTTACCCGCCCTACTACAGTTACTGGGCCTTGATTTAGGGGCTTTAGTTGGAGTTGCCGATTCCAGTTATCCCCCTGCAGCCAGTGGAGGAAGCAGCGTAATATCCCTGGATTTGAGTCTGTTGAATCTAATCCAGCTCCTAAATCTGGGAGTGATCAATGCCAACAGCAGTATAACCCCCGATTTCATTACGGGGGCCTTAACCAGTTCATCCAGTGTTGGCAGCACAGCTAACATAGAAGTTCTGGGCGGATTACTGGAAATTGAAGCTTTTAATGTCCAGGCAACGGCCATTGCCAATGGTGAACCTGGAGGTGCCACTGCCCACTATGACTGGAGTGTAGCTGACATTCGACTTTTAGGGATAAGTATTCTGAACCAGCTTAGAATAACTGGAGTTGTCCAACTTCCGGGAGTGCTCAGAATAGCCTTGGGGGATAAAACCGAGATTACTTCCCCTGATGGAACCTACGCTTTTGCTTCCGGGGATGCATTGAATATTGAGCTTCTGAACCTTATACCCGGCTATGAATTACTGACTCTAACCCTAGGTCATGCTGAAGCTGAAGCAACTGTACCCTTGGGTGGTTTAGATGCCGGCACCGCTGACCTGGGAATAGATAAATCCGTGAATAATTCTAATCCCAACTACCATGATGAAGTGGTTTTCACCCTAACTGCACATAACTACGGGCCCGATGATGCTACCAGTGTTCAGGTGAACGATCTGTTACCTGCAGGGTTTGAATGGACATCTGACGACTCTAACGGTTCATATAATCCGACAACTGGTATTTGGACCATTGGTGATCTGGCTAACGGTGAAAGTGTGGTGTTACATATTGTGGCACGAGTTACAGCATCAAATACCAGCCTAACCAACATGGCCCTTATCAACGGAACAGAACAGGACCCAGAACCAGGTAATGATCAGGACTCGGTGACGGTAACTGTTGGTCCCGCATCCGATCTGGAGGTTACCAAAGATGTGGACAACCATGCTCCCCACTATTTGGACACTATCACCTACACCATAACCATACACAACAATGGCCCGGATAACGCAACTGGAGTTACATCTGTGGATCTATTACCTGTTGGATTAAGGTACGTCTCTGATGATGGTAACGGATCCTACAATCCCACAACTGGCTTATGGACTATAGGAACTTTAGCCAACGGTGCAAACGCCATACTACACATCCTGGCACAAGTCATTACATCTAACACACAGATTACCAATATTGCTACGGTTAATGGAACCAATTACGACCATAATGACACCAACAACCAGACCAACACCACCATCACCGTACCACCCGCATCCG
>NZ_JARVXG010000049.1:0-22500 GCF_029848115.1 Methanobacterium formicicum
AAAAAATTAGGGTTTCTACAAAGCCAAAATTAATAATTTGAAAATTTCACCTTTTCACTACTTTTCAAATGATTTTTATTCCAGAATTTTCCAAGCAAATTATTAAAAAATAAGTAATTATAAACATTATTTAATCAAAATAAGGAGTATGTAACAAGATCGCCTTTTCTGATACGCCTCTCTATATAGTGATAGCAAAAATTTACCACTTCTTGTTTTTGATTAACTTAACTAATTCTACAATCCTTCTTATCAGGGAAAGGTCTACCTTCTAACAGAAGTACTTGGTTCCCCATGAAACTTATTATATTATTTTACCCAGTATGATTATTCTTCACTGGTTAGGGGTAATTTACTTATCTTCCAGGCCACAAAACCGCCCAAAATATTCTAAGCCCCCACAAAGCCAGATTCCCTCATTTTTTCCAGGAAGTAACCACCTCTAACCCCGCTCTTGCAGTAAATGATGTAGGGCTGGTTTTTATCCAGTTTTTCCACTTTACTCTGAAATTGGTGACCATCGTAATCCAGGTTCACTGCCCCGGGAATATGTTCCCTCTTAAAATCTGCATTGGGCCGTATATCCAGTATGGTGATCTCTGGTTCCTTTTCAATTAATTCCCGGGCACTTTCCGGGGTTATGGTAATGAACTCTCCCATATTTTATCACCATTTTTATTATTGTTTTAATGACCTTTCTTATTTTCTATAGTCGGCAAAGATTTAACAATAGATTAAAAGAATGGATATGGTAAAATGAGAACATCTCTCCCGGACTATGCCCGTGGATTAGATCAGATTGTATCCTCTCCATAATTTTCATTGCCAGGATTATGTCATCATCCATGTCCAGAATGGAGAATCTGACAGAAATTTAACCCTTTAAATCCGCAAAGTATATATAAAGGTTGAAATTATAATTATATCCCATACCAGGGGGACAATTAAATATCCCGGAGTTTCCCAAATATGGGGGGTTACAGTTTAAATCCATAGCGGTTACTGTAGAAAAAGAAGGAACTAAATATATTAAAACTGATCTTAAAGGGAGTCAACTCCTTCAATCTTCACATCTAAATAAAGGTACTGCTTTTAGCACTAAGGAAAGGGAATTGTTTCATCTTATCGGACTCCTACCCCATTCAGTAGAAACTCTGGACGATCAACTGCAGAGGGCCTACCAACAGTTCTCCCTGCAGAGCGATGATCTGCAGAAAAATATCTTTTTAAACAACCTCTACAACACCAATGAAACACTATTTTTCCGCCTAATCAGGGAACACATCCAGGAAATGATGCCCATCGTTTATACACCAACTGCTGGCCTGGCAATCCAGCGTTACAGTGACGAGTTTCGAAAACCCCGTGGTATTTACCTATCCTACCCTGAAAGGGAACATATTCATGAAATTCTGGACCACTGGGCTAAAGATGAGATCGATCTTATTGTTTTAACTGATTCTGAGCAGATACTGGGGATCGGTGACCAGGGAGCCAATGGGATTGGTATTTCTGTGGCAAAACAGGTGGTTTACACCCTGTGTGCCGGTATCAACCCCCGGAGGATGCTACCCATCATGATCGATGTGGGCACCAATAATTCACGTTTACTGGAGGATCCATTCTACCTTGGCTGGCGTCATCCACGTATCAGCCGGGGGGAATACCATCACTTTGTGGAGGCGGTGATTGAGGCTATAAAGGACAAATTCCCCCGTGTTTTCCTCCAGTGGGAAGATTTTGGTAAGAAAAATGCCAGACACCACCTGGATCGTTACCAGGACAGGATGTGCACCTTCAATGATGATATACAGGGTACCGGGGCCGTTGCCATGGCCGCCCTCCTTAATGCTTTGGAAGTAACCGGAACCCCTTTATCTCATCATCGGGTGCTTATCTATGGGGCAGGAACTGCCGGATGTGGAATTGCCGACCAAATATGGGAACAAATGGTAAAGGAAGGACTAAACCATGAAGAAGCCTACAGGCGTTTCTGGCTCATTGACCGACAGGGACTGGTAACCAGTGCCCGGGAGGAAATCGATTATTTCAAGGCACCCTACGCCCGCCCTTCAGCAGAAATTGCCTGCTGGGGTTCGGGTGATGATCCGGGAAAACTGCTGGATGTGGTCCGCAACGTGCACCCCACCATCCTCATCGGCACCAGCACAGTACAGGGAGCCTTCACCCGCAAAGTCATTACCACTATGGCCTCCCAGGTGGAGCACCCCATCATATTCCCATTATCCAATCCATTAACTCTGGTAGAGGCTGTTCCCGATGATTTAATCAGATGGACAGGGGGAAAGGCGCTGGTGGCCACTGGAAGCCCCTTTAATGATGTGAATTTCCGGGGCCAATCTTATCCAGTGGCCCAGTGCAACAACGCCCTGATATTCCCGGGGCTGGGGCTGGGTGTAATCAGCAGCCAGGCCGAAAGGGTAACTGCAGGAATGATGGACGCTGCCACACAGGCACTGGCCAGTTCTGCGGAAGAGGAAGACATCCAGAGATTGCTCCCTGATGTTTCCCATTTAATGGAAGTGAGTAAAAATATTGGAATGGCTGTGGCCCAGCAGGCCATTCTGGAAGGAGTTGCCTGCTGCCAGGATAACGATGTGGAAAGTCTGGTGGAATCTAACATATGGGAACCAGTTTACAGGCCCTACAAACCAATAAAGATGCCGGCTAAATAAGGAATAGAGTTATGAATATTTTAAGAGACGATTTAACTATTTATCATCAATTATACTCATTTTAAACTCATATTTGCTGTTCAGTGCTGATAGCGATCTGCATTTTTTTACACCAGGACTATAAACCCCCACATCCATAATTAATTTCCAGATAAAATAATTCCCATAAAAAAATGAAGGTTAAAACATGTCACTGGTCATAAACACCACCACACCGGAAGGAATAGTACTGGCTGCCGATAGCCGGCAGAGTTACCGCAACATGAAGGGCATGGCCCGGATAGGCAGTGAAAACGCTATTAAAATCTTTCAAATAAACCAGAGGATAGGGGTGGGTATAACTGGTCTGGCTTTCCTCCCTGAGGGAGGAGTGCAGAAGAACATCAGCCAGTACATTGAAGAGTTCCGCCGCTCCTCCAAAGTTAAAAAAATGGGAGTTAAGGATGTGGTCTGGAAACTGCACAGCCTCTTCAACGATAAATACCACTGGAAGGAACAGATGGATCAGATCAAGGCTAACATCCAGAACGACCTGAATTCCAAGGGCTGCACCATCCTGCAGATGGAAATGGATGACCAGTCTTTGAAGTTTAGTTTCAGAACGCCCCAGGGGACCATTGAAAATGGGATGGCCCGGGCAGACCCCATTGAGATACTGGTGGCTGGTTACAATCCCAACGGGTCCCACCAGGTCTACAGCGCCACCATCCCCGGAGATGTGCAGGAACTGCGGGACAGTGCCAAAGCCGGCATGGAATATGGTAGCTCCTGGCTGGGCCAGGGAGATGTGGCGGCCCGGATCGTGCTTGGATTTGATGGAAGGATTCAAAACGTGGATTTTGTCAAAGAAGCCATCCAGAACCAGGGGGAACAGTTGATAATGACCCAGCTCCGGGGATTAGAATATGCCATCCAGTGGGGGACCATGACCCTGCAGGATGCCATTGACTTTGCCACTCTCATGATCCAAACCACCAGTGCCATACAGCGTTTCAGTGACGGTATTAACGCTGACCCCGGCGATATGCCTGGTGTGGGGGGACCCATAGATGTGGCCGTCATCACCCCAGACCATGGCTTTGTCTGGGTAAAGAAAAAAAAGTTAAGATTTGATGACCACCAGGTTGACCTGGATAACGAGCCACTGCTTTAATTCCTAACCCAAAAATCATTAATAAGGTAGGATTCATATAAATAACTTGACTTAGGGGTTGTATAATGTCTGATCTGGCAAGTCTTTTAGCAGTAACTTTGCCTCTTTCTTGGGCGGCAGCAGTGAGCCCGGTGACTCTGTCCATTTTTCTGGTAATAATGTCCATGGCTAAAAAACCTCGATTGGCTGGTTTTTCATTTTACATAGGGGCCATCGTGGTTTTGTTGGTTACGGTACTCATCGGAATCTTTTTGGGCCAAAAATTATCTTCTGCAGGTCATGGGGACCCAATCACCATGGCATCTATAGATATTTTCCTTGGTGCAGTGTTATTCCTTCTTGGACTTAGAAACCTTGCCACCAAGGAACATGGTAAAAGTAACAACATTTTAAATCGTCTGCAAGTAGATCCAAAAATCAGTACCCCCCGACAGTTCATCAAATACACTTCCATTGGAATTGTTGCCTTTCTGATGAACTTCAGTACTGCCATCTTTGTCCTGGCCGTGGGACGGGCCATAGGTGTGGCTAATGCCGGTTTTATGAATGATTCAGCGTCAGTTATAATTCTTATTATTATTGCACTCTTAATAATAGAAATACCACTCATATTCTTCGTTGTGGTCCCTGATAAGGCTCATAATATTATGAACCCCATTAACGAATGGATAAGTAACCATGGAAATATTGTAACTGGACTTTTCTGTCTGGCCATAGGATTTTACGTGGTTTACAATGGGCTGCAGAAACTGGGAATATCTTAAGAGAATTATATTATGTACATCTCTTCAGCGCGCCGGTATAGTTCTTCACGGAACCGGGGATGGGCGATGTTTATTATTTCATGGGCCCTTTCCCGGGTGGATTTACCCTTGAGATTGGCCACCCCATACTCGGTGACCAGGTAATGGGTGTCCATACGTGGTGTGGTGACCATGGCCCCGGGGTCTAAATGATCCACCACCCGGGATACCGTGCCCTTTCTAGCGGTGGAGTAGAAAGCCAGTATGGATTTTCCTCCACTAGAATCGAAGGCCCCCCGGACGAAGTCCAGCTGTCCACCGGTTCCACTGTACTGGTGCCCGGCCAGGTACTCGGCATTACACTGTCCCAGGAGGTCCACCTGTATCAGGGAGTTTATGGAGATCATCCTGTCGTTTTTGGCGATGACTGCCGGGTTGTTCACGTAGGAGCAGGGATAGCTTTCCATGGCCGGGTTCTGGTTCATGAACTCCAGCATTTCCTGGTCTCCCTGGGCCACGGTGAAGACGTGTTTGCGGGGGTGGAGGGTTTTCTTTTCACCGGTTATCACTCCCTTTTTTATGAGGTGTACCATCCCCGGACCAAATACTTCGGTGTGTATTCCCAGGTCAGAGTGGTTTTCCAGTTGTTCAGCCACGGCATTGGGCAGCACCCCTATACCCATCTGGATGGTGGCACCATTGGGTACCAGTTTGGATATGTTTTTACCAATGATATCTGCTTCTGGCTGTTTTTCACCACATGGGAAGTCAGAGATGGCCTGATGGTTTTCAACCACTGCATCCACTTCAGATATGTGGATCAATGAGTCACCGAATACCCGGGGCATGTTACGGTTGACCTCCACAATCAGGACCCGGGCAGCCCGGGCTGCGGTGGATGTGAAATCATTGGCCG
The DNA here is from genome assembly GCF_029848115.1 of Methanobacterium formicicum. NCBI lineage: Archaea > Methanobacteriati > Methanobacteriota > Methanobacteria > Methanobacteriales > Methanobacteriaceae > Methanobacterium > Methanobacterium formicicum. The sequence continues at coordinate 5,509 of NZ_JARVXG010000049.1, forward strand.
TGCCAAAGGAGAAATATCCGGCATCGTCCATGGGTGAAACCGTGGTTATACACACGTCAACTCCGATGAACTCTTCCAGGAGTCGGGGTATCTGGTGGAGGTGGTTGGGAACGTAGTAGTTTAGACCGGCACTCACCAGGCCCCTGGTACCGGAGTCTACGAATCCACTGTAGGCCTCCACACAGTCCACCAGGTCCGGGGCCAGTATGGTAGAGCAGACACTGTCCAGGGGGATAACACTGAACATCCTGATCTTCTCAAGATCTCCCTCACGAAGACGGTCCGCCACTGCTTTTAGGAGTGCTGGTGGCTCGGCCATGGTCAGCCCATGGACCAGCATGTCTCCCTTCTGGATTGATTTAACTGCTTGTTCGGGGGTGGTTAACTTCCCCTGGTACTCTTTTTCATACATTTAAACCCCTTATCCCCTTTTTGGTTTTTAAATAAATATTGTAGCTTAAAATTTTATTTTAAAAGTTATCTTCTGATCCTCTTCCCATCAGGTATCCTCCGAATCCCAGCAGCCACAGGATAACCGGGTAAGCCACCCATCTTTCCACTCCTCCTCCACCGAGCACTGGTATGAACAGGTTGTAGGTGAAGAGGAAAAATAGGGAGAGGATTCCCAACAGGATTGATATGTATTTGAGTGGTGATTTGATTAATTTGTAGGAGTAAACAGCCGATAAACCTCCACAGATGAAGGTCATCAACGAGAATATGGGGTGCATGGGAGTCATATTCCCCGGGAATACCCCCACACCGAGGGCGCCTAATCCCAATAATCCCACCAGTATCCCACCTATTTTATCGTGCGAAGCTTTAAAAAGAAAGTAATTACCCATTAGAATGAGAATTCCGGCGATGATCATGGCAAAATTGAATATAGTTGCCGATGGCTGGGTTATGATACTGTTAGGAGGCACTGTGGCCCCTAAATCACTGATCATACTCTGGGCCGTGGTGTAGGTGAGTTCTGGAGGGTAAAAAATTTCTCCAGTTATAATGCCCATTAAAACCACCGTGGCGGCTATAAAAATGAAAATACCCGCTAGGGTGACATGTGTAGCGGATGGTTCAGTCCCCTTTATCTGGTTATCAGTTGATAAATCCTCTTTATAAGACATGGTTTGTCCCCCCTTACTTCAAGTTCCATTTTAAACTTGTAGCTATGTAAATTTATTATATTTCCGGTTTTTAACATTTCATATATTTCCCATTATTATAAATAAGTTGTTATACCATCTTCAACTGCCAAGGTGAGGCATTATAATTACTAAACTATCCTTAAATTAGATAATATTCTACTAAATTTGTAAAAAAGTTGAAAGACAGATTTTCAAGCCAATGATAATATATAATATTTGTGAAATATACATTGGAAAGGATACCAATTATATTATTTGAACAGTTTCTATTTGCAAATGGACATCACTTACATTTAAAAGAGGAGATTGTATGAGTTCTTTAAATTTGGATAATTTCAGGGCACTGGCCGAGAGATTCGTGTCCCAGATGTTACGGGGTAACTACGAAATGGCTGCCAGCCAGTTTGATAGCCAGATGAAAACTGCTATTCCCTTACCTGAGTTGAAAAAGTCCTGGCAGCGTTTAACCATACCCGCAGGTGATTTAATCCAGTTTGGAGTGTTGCAAACCGCGGAACTGGAAGGACACCAGATCGTCAGTGTAAGGTGCCAGTTTGAACGGGCTAACATTGATGTACAGGTCGTGTTCAACAGCAAAGGCCGTGTCAGCGGATTAAGCATAATACCTTCCCAAACTGAGTACCATCCACCAGAATACGTGGATGATTCCACCTTTAGAGAGGTTGAAGTGACTGTTGGCAGGGGTAAATGGTCTTTACCCGGAACTATCACCATCCCCACTGGTTCTGGGCCGTTTCCAGGCGTGGTTCTGGTGCATGGTTCTGGTCCCAATGATCGGGACGAAACTCTGGGACCCAATAAAATATTCCGGGATATTGCCTGGGGCCTGGCTTCAAAGGGCATTGCAACCTTGAGGTATGATAAAAGAACCCTCCAGCATGCTTCAGAGTTTACACCAGAACAGCTGGCTCAGCTGACTGTGCAGGAAGAAGTTATTGACGATGCTCTCCTGGCAGCAGAGTTAATGCGCCAGACCCCAGAAATCGATCAAAAACGTGTATATTTACTGGGCCACAGTTTAGGTGCATCTGTTGCTCCACGTATCGGGCAGGAGGACCCTAATCTGGCAGGACTGATTATAATGGCGGGCATTATCCGTCCCCTGGAGGATACCATCCTGGAACAGTTCACCTACCTTTACAGTCTTTCGGGCAAGATGACCAGGGAACAGAAGGATACACTGGAATCTTTAAAGGTTAAAGTGGCCCGGGCAAAGGACCCTGAGCTTTCCACGGATGTTCCATCAAAAGATCTGCCTTTGGGGATTTCAGCATCCTATTTCTTAGATCTACGCAACCATCCCACTAAAGAAATCATTAAAAACCTGGAAATGCCCCTGTTGATCCTGCAGGGAGGACGTGATTATCAGGTTTCACCAACCAAAGACTTCGAAGTGTGGAAAAAGGAGCTTGAATCTAGAGAAGATGTTACCTGCCAGTTATTCCCCAGTTTAAACCATCTGTTCATTGCAGGAGAAGGTAAATCAACTCCCACTGAATACGGAGTAGAGGGACACGTCAGTGCAGAAGTGATACAAACCATCAGCGATTGGTTGATATAGGTTTGAATCCTTGATTTTTTACTTGAAGTGCTTAATCGACTAATAATGGATTTCCAGTTAATTAATTTTATTTTTTCACAATGATGTGGTTGGAAGTAACTTTTTCTTAAATAGATAGTATTTTTCTTAAATAGATAGTACTGGGAAAGTTAACGCCAGAGAACTAGTACTTGGATATATTTTCCAGTCACGTGTAGGCGACTGACACTTGCGCCATTTACAATTTAAGCCTATTTTGGCTGAGTAGCTATGAAAATACCATTATCCTTGGTGATCTTAATCCTGCCTTCTTTTTCTATGATACCCGTAAGGTAAAACTCAAAATCTTTCCTTTTTTGACCTTTCAAGGCCTCATTTACCTTTCCAAAAGATAAGATGTAATCCACCAGGGGGCCGGCTTCAGTTACTTCCAGAGAATCCTGATATTTAATCATTTTAACCTCTTTGAATGATTTTAGCAACTGTTTTTCACCATTTTCCAGTCCAAAGGCACCGACTAATGGTTCCAGTGAGTAATGAATCTGGTCATCGTATGCTGAGACCAGTTCACTTATTTCTCTCATGTTACCCGTCCCAAAGGTAGTGGCGTAAAGGGCACCATCACATTTTAGAACCCTGCTTATTTCTGATAGGGCTTTTTTACGGTCTGGAATATGGTAGAGCATTAAATTGGCAATTAAAATGTCCAGTGAATTATCAGGGTAAGGAATTTCCTGGGCATCCAGTACCTGATATTCGAACCGTTCTGCATCACCATTCAGTACCCTACGCGCATCAGAGAGCATCCCTTCAGAAAAATCCGATAAAATGATGTGGGTATCTTCCGGTATTCTGTTTAAGTTTGCTTTCCATAAAAGTCCATTTCCACATCCAATCTCCAGTACCCTTGCTTTGTTTGGAAACTGGATCTGGTCAAATATCCATAGAATCCAGGAGTAAGGGTTGGTTTTAAACTTCCGGGTTAATTCCACCCGGGCCATGAAATTCTTTGAATCTGAATACTGGTCTTCCAGCAAACTCATGTTACACCTCGACTTACACTTTTGTTTTGAGGTTAGTGTTATGGTTTGTGTAAAACTACGCTGGAATAATCTAATTCAAAGAAGAGTTAATAGCCATTGGCAAGACCCGTAGGGTGCAGAGGTGGATTTTCACCCCAGTGTGAGTAATAACATAACTATAATAATTAATTAAATCAAATAACCCAGTGGAGGTTAATTTATGGGAAAAATGTCTTATACTCTTGTACTTGGTATACTGTTGTGTATTGTTGTGGCTGCCTCAGGATGTACCCAGCAAACTGGAACGGGGAACCAAACCCCAGATGTTAAGGGGATTACCACTGTTGCTTTAAATGGTCCTGGTACCTTAATCATCCAGCAGGGAGACAATGAATCCTTCCGAGTGGAAGCAGACAGTAACCTTATGTCTAAAATTTCCACCACTGTATCGGGAAACACCCTGACAGTCAACAACCTGAACAGTGTGGGTAACGGGGCTGTAAAATTCTATATCACCCTTAAAAATTTGAAAACTCTTGTCACCAATGGTGGAGGTAACTCGGAAATCACTGGCCTGAACACCGATAAACTCACCATTACCCTGGATAACGGTAAAATGACCCTTTCGGGTACAACCCAGAATATGGTGGCCACCATCAACGGAGGGGGTAACATAGACGCCAATAACTTACAGAGCCAAACTGCCACCGTGACCATTAACGGGCAAGGAAAAGCCAATGTTAACGTGATAAACACTCTCACCGCAATAGTTAATGGTGGAGGTTCCATAACCTACACTGGCAGCCCTCAGGTAACCCAGCAGGTCAATGGTCAGGGTTCAATTACCAAAAGCGGTTAAAGAATAAATTAAGAAGTCCATGGAGGGATGGTGATTTTTAACTCTATCCCTTTATTATTTTTTTGATTTTTAAAAAATTTCCCAGTTTCAAAAGGGATTTTAGACAAGATAAGATTTTTTTAGGGCATTTATCCAACCATATTTAATATAAACCTTCACCTTTGGATAAATATAAATCAACTAAAACAAACTCACAGTGATGAAAACCCAGTTTCACTTCAACCCTAAAGGACCCTTCAACTTGTCCCTCACCATCAACAGCGGCCAGACCAGCCAGCCCCCGTGGAAAGAGGATAATCATCAGTTCCAGGAACTGGTGATAGTGGATGGTGCTCCCTGTCTGGTGAAAATTGGTCATGAAGATTCAGATCCAGAAAATAGGGTTAATATCATGGCAGAATCTCCAGAAACGGTTTCAGAAAAAGCCATTAAAACTAAGGTCCAGGATATTTTTGGTCTGGAACATGATCTGGACCAGTTATACACATTTTTGGGTGAAGATCCTAAACTGAAGCCCACCATTGCCTTCTGCCGGGGCCTCAGAATTTTTAAAGCCCATAACCCATTTGAATGTATTATATCTTCAATAGCTTCGGCTAACTGTTCCATATTACGCTGGACACGCTCAGTGAATGATATTAAAAGGAGGTGGGGTGATGGATACCGGTTCAGCTCCGGTGATTTTTACACCTTCCCCTCCCCAACCGCTCTGGCCCGTGCTCCGGAACACGATCTAGAAGAGATGCAACGCTGTGAAGATAATCTACCCCCGGATTTTGTTTTTGACAAAAACCTTCAGGCCTGTGGGGTTGGATACCGGGCTAAATATATTATTAATGCCTCTCGCATGGTGCAATCCGAACTAAACCTGGAAGAACTGGCCAGAATGAAGTACAAAAAGGCATTTGACACTATCCTCCAGTTACCAGGTGTGGGGCCCAAAGTGGCCGACTGTATCCTGCTCTACGGTTTGGGGATGGGGGAGGCTTTCCCGGTGGATGTGTGGATTAAAAGAATTATTGAACACCTATACTTCCCTGGTGAGGAACTTAAACCACAGGAAGTCCGTGAATTTGGTATGAAACGCTACGGTCACTGGGCAGGATACGTTCAACTCTATTTATTCCATTATGCCCGGAAATCTGGGCTTTTAAAATCCTTAAAGAAAAAATAAACCTTCAGTACCGCACATTTAGAATCTATCTTTAAAGAAAAAATAAAAATTTATTCTTCATCGGTGCCTGCATTTCTCCAGTCATATATGCTAATGGCCAAAAACACCAAGAAGGCCAGTATGGCCAGGAAATTGAAGGTGGAGTACTGTCCCATAACGAAGGTTTGGTAGATGAGTATCACCAGGATTATGCCCATCAAAAATGCGGCAATTAGACTTAAACTCTTGTTTATTTTATCAGTCCCCTGTGGCTATTTTTTTATTTCATTTGATTATTTAATTCCAAGTGGCATATCGTTTAAAACCGATTTATTTAATAAAATCAACGGGTAATCCCTGTTCTAAACATTTCTCCAGCATCTTTTTCAGTTTCCTCTGGTGAGGTGGCCAGGCCATATATAACAGACCCTTCAACTTCAAGAGTGAAGATGGTACTGGTGTTTCCATGAGTTTCCGTATTTTCGGGGTATCCGGTATCCCTGCCAGAGATAGCATGTTTCCCAGAGCATCAGCATAGTATACTGATTCGGCAAATCCTCTTCCCAGGAAACGGCCCTCATTATTTCTGATATTTACTCCTCCCTCGGAATACTGGGCCCCACTAGCATTGTAACCAGTTTGACCTCCGGCTACTATGGGAGTCATGGTGAATTCCCTCAAGTCCTCCGGTACCATGTCCTGGAACTGGAAATTCCACTGATCCGGGTACCAGGTGTCGGTGATGAAGTAATTCTCTGGATCAGATGATTTAACACTCTTAACCCATTTGTCCACCTTCAGAGTACCCATCATATCCACCACGCGGTGTTCGGCATCAATGAACTGTCCCTTAACCTGGACATTCATGTTACCGGGTGGTTCTTCCCCGGTCTGCCCGTAATACCCTAAGTTTTCGTCAGTGTGGGGTGCATACATGGTCATCTGCCGGTCATCGTCGAATTGGGCCATGAACCAGTCCCATCCCCTTGATTGAGATGGTTTGGTGAGGATACTTGCTGCCCGGACCACCTTGCAGCGGCTGTTTCCCAGGGGCTCCAGACCGTTGCCCCACTGGTGGTCGAACCAGAACTGTCCCTGGGTGAGGGTTATTTCCTCCCCACCCAGTTTCAGAAGGCTGCCTGGTTCCAGACGTAGATTGGTAGCCGAGTAGTAGAGGGTTCCAATGTTACAGCAGCAGGGGAGACATCCCTGGTTTCCCTGTAGTAGGAAGTCCTTTTTGGAGGAAAATCCCAGATCGACCTCCAGTTCCACATCTTCTTCCCCTCCCTGGTTCACCCCCCAGGCCTGCAACCGGAGAGGGAACAGTTCATTTTCTTGTAAAGAGATTATCCGGTTGTTTCCGGCTTCATAATGGAAGGGTTGGTTGGAGAATTTCAAAAGTCCGGTGGTTCCCGCAAGGGCAAATGGGCGCGCCTGGAGGTGTTCTTCCCCCTCACGGGCCACTGCCAGTTGCATCTCGAATATTTGGTTATCCCAGTCTGTTAACCCAAAACTATGGGCCATTTCTGGAGGTAATAATGAATAGCGGTAGAAAGATACTAAAATTCCGTATTCACGCCTTCGGGTATCGCGACATTGCCCTACAAAGAAGTGCCAGCCTACCTGGTATCCCAGTTGGGGGGCGAAGTCACGAGGAAACTCCAGGTTAGCCTCGAGAGGGACATCCTGGTAGCCCCGGCTGGAATCCAATCCTAACAGGTGGTTCATGGCATAGGCCTGAAGTGGTGTTAGGGAATCACAGTGTTCCAATAGCTTATTATATCTTTCCCGATAACTGGGAGTGAATGAATCAGTATTATCCATTAAGTCCTGTATACGGTGTTTCATACGGGTTCCGAATGCTTCGGGACTGTTTTTATTGCTTAGAATCCTGGTCTTCACATTTTTGGGGATTTTTTTGACCTGGAAATCCTTCATCCACAGGGCCGTGGCTATGTTCTGTTTTTCCAGCTCATCCAAATTATTGAGTGTATCTTTTGGCATGGCGAACGATTCCTCCAGTAGATCTATTTTTACAAGTGATTCCCGTAATAAATGAACGTACTTGATCTATGTAGTCCTTTTATAGTTATATAGAATTATCTAGGAAAAATAAAACAGGATGTTTAACATAGATAATCACAGAATAAATCCATATTTGGTGATCAGTATGGGCAAACTCCAGGAACAGTTGGATAAATTTCAGGATAATGCAGGTGCTGCCTACCAGGAAATCATGGATACACTAGAGTATAAATACTGCTGGAAATGTCCCATGCGCAGTACCAGTACAAATTCCCATTGCCGGGAAATTCACTCGATGAAAGTCCTGCAGGAAGCATTAGACCAGGGAATTAGGGAAAAATTAGGGGAAACTGGTGTTTCATCGGTTTTATTAGAATCTTTAATTTTGAGAACAACCCAAAAAAGGTTTAAAAAACAGGGAGGGTCTGCCCGGGAAAAAACCATTATCATGGATGTTTCACCCCAAAACCTGGATCTGGACCCTGAAACCCAGTTAATGATTAAAATAAATCCTAGAAAGATCCGTGAGGGTGAACGGATTATGATACCCTGCGAATCCTTAGAATCATCAGTTTTAGGAGTTTGTGCCCTTATGATGGGATTTCCCTTCAGGGTGACGGTGGTGGAAAGATTCTTCCATAAAAACAATTTTTGGTATGTTGAAGTGGAAAATGAGAAAATATTCCCTTTAGAATCTATTTTGGGAGTGTTGATTAAAGTTATAAGGAAAGATCAGCCAGAAGGAAGTTAGTTATTTATAACTATTCTGGGGATAAATTAATAAAAAAAATACATAGTTAGATTACATTCAGTTTTCAAGGTACTCATGAATAATTCCAGAACTGGGAGGGTTTTACATGGCTGGTGAAGAAGATCTGTCTTTTTTAAGGAGAAAAATTCAAGAAATGCTGCCTGATTCCAACCTCAAAGAAATTTCGGATGTGATTTGGAAAGAAACAAAAAAACATCTGAAAAGCAAAAACTGCTACGTGGCCTTTGTAGATCCTGAAAATAGGGACAGTGTGGGGATATCGTTTTCTCATCTCACCCCGGAGTGCCAGATGTATGCAGACATGGGAGAAGCCAGATTTAAGGTCCGAAAAGACGGTAGTTACGGTGGACTTCTCGGTTACTCCCTGGATACTGGTGAATCACTTTACGTCCATGATGTGGCCGGACATCCCGCAGCCCACGGTGTTCCCCAAGGCCATGAACCGGTGGATCAGTTTCTATCAGTTCCTGTAAAATTTAATAATGAAATTTTAGGCCAGATTGTGGTTGGAAATCCAGAAAAGGATTACGATGCCCATGACCTGGAAATAGCTGAAAATATAGCTGAAATTTACGGTATGGTTCTTAAACAACTTCTATATTAAAATTAAGCCTCAAAAAGTTGATTGATAGATTCTAAGGTATTATTTTAAAATTTAAGATTTTAAAATTTTAGGTATCTTTAATTTAGTATCCTTTAAAATATAAAGAAATAAAAAAAATACCAAGAAATTATTCTTGGAATGATTATTCGTCGATTACTGTGACCTTATTCATCACGTCGCCGGCTTTGATGGCGTTGACCACTTCCATTCCCTTGACCACTTTACCGAAGACCGTGTGCACACCATCCAGGTGTGGCTGGGGGGAGTGGGTGATGAAGAATTGACTGCCACCAGTGTCTTTACCGGCATGGGCCATGGAAAGGGCTCCAGTTCCGTGTTTGTGGGGGTTAATTTCACATTTTATGGTGTAACCTGGCCCGCCAGTTCCGTTACCCTTGGGGCATCCGCCCTGGATTACAAAGTTGGGGATAAGCCGGTGGAAGGTTAATCCATTGTAAAATCCACTGTTTGCCAGTTTTTCAAAGTTAGCCACAGTGTTAGGGGCTTCTTTTTCAAAAAGGGTGAGTTCAATGTTTCCCTTATCTGTTTCAATAATTGCTTTTTTCATGAGAATCACCATGAAAACTCTACTATCTACCACTTAATAAATGTATAACCAAAGGGAGGATGTAGCTATGTTGGGGTTAATGGAGAAAAAATAGAAATGGAGATCATGACCTGGGCTTAAAAAATGATTAAGATTCTAAAACCTCATTTTTACCCACTAACATTAGGGAAATCAGGACTCCCATTAATCCGGCAATTAACCAGGCGATTCCTGCCACTAAATCTGCCGTGTAGAGGGTGTAGGCCCCGATTCCCAGTAAAATAAGGGCACATAATAGGATGATCCTCTTCCTTACTTTCACTGCCTTGATGGGACGTCCCAGCTGGGGGGAAATTGATAGAAAAATCACTCCTAGAATGATCCATATTATACCCTGCGACATTTGGCCCCTGTAAACGTTGTAAGCTCCAATAATCAGGAGAACTACTGATCCAACATATAGGATAATTTTTTGGTGGTTCATAAATTAACTTCCTTCCCAATTCCAATACAATCTGTGTACATAATTGGTAATTCCCTTGACACTTTATAACCATTCGGTGGGTTTTAAGTATATTTAATTATTTCCATGTCCCGGGATGGATAATGATTATAACCGCAGTAACCAATAATTCACTATATTCCTATTACTGTTGGGAAAATACTCCAGAGATAAAATGGAGGATTATTATATTTACACGGTGATAACATGAATACAGAGGAGATAATAGCTTTAGACAAAGAATATGTAATGCAAACTTATGGTCGGCAGCCTCTGGCCCTTAAAGAGGGTAAGGGAGCTGTGGTGTGGGATGTGGAAGGTCGTCCCTACATTGACTGTGTGGCGGGAATTGCCGTGAACAACGTAGGACACGCCCACCCCAACGTAGCCGAGGCCATAAGCAAGCAAGCCCATAAATTAATCCATACATCCAATATTTACTACACTGAGGAACAGGTCCGCCTGGCTGAACTCCTGGTTAAAGTTTCGCCCCACCAGAAGGCCTTCTTCTGCAACAGTGGAGCAGAGGCCAATGAAGGAGCCATTAAACTGGCCCGCAAGTACACGGGCAAAGGTGAGATCATTGCCATGGAGAACAGTTTCCATGGACGGACTATCACCACCATAACCGCCACTGGCCAGCACAAGTACAAGAAGAACTTCGGACCACTCACTCCTGGTTTTAAACATGTACCTTACGGTGATGTGGAAGCAGTGCGCGAAGCTATCACTCATAAAACCGCAGCAGTACTGGTAGAACCAATCCAGGGAGAAGGTGGAATTATAATTCCCCCCGAAGGATACCTGGAGGAACTGAAGAAAGTGTGTCATGAAAACGATGTGCTGCTTATATTCGATGAAGTGCAGACCGGATTTGGACGTACCGGGGAAATGTTTGCCTCACAGACCTTTAAAGTGGCCCCGGATATTACCACCCTGGCCAAGGCCATAGCCGGAGGATTCCCCATGGGGGCTGTCCTGGCCAGTGAAGAGGTGGGTAATGCATTTGAACCCGGTGACCATGCTGCTACCTTTGGAGGTGGTCCATTGGCCTGTGCAGCAGCTCTGGCTTCAATTCAAACCATCCAGGATGAAGGACTCCTGGCCCAATCACGTAGCCGTGGTGAATGCTTTAAAACCCAGTTGAAAGACCTCTTCCAGGAGTACGGAATGGTGGAAGATGTGCGGGGTAGGGGAATGATGCTGGGAATGGAAATGGGCATGCCCTGTGCCAGTATGGTTGACGAAATGCGGCAGCAGGGAGTGCTGGTGAACTGTACCGCGGGAAATGTTCTTCGATTTGTCCCACCCCTGGTAATCACCACTGAACAGATCAATGAAGTGACTGACTCCCTGGATGAAGTTTTAAGAAGAAATTCAGACTGAAGGTCTGATCTTCTCCTTTTTTTAGTTGTACTCCTACCTGGTAAATCGATCAAGGGGTGGTGAACTAAATCCAGGACAAGAGTTATATGCAGCTAAATTGATACATTTAATGTTTACTTCTTTTCGGAGGGATCATCTATGAAATTACACTTCAAGACCAATGAAAAAGGCAATCTGGACATCGGTGGTGCTGATGCTCTGGAGCTTGCCCAAAAATATGGAACACCCCTTTACGTTACCGATGAAATGAGGGTGAGGAATAATTATCAAAGGGTTTATCAAGCTTTCAGTAAAGAGTACGAGGATTTTAAAATATTCTACGCAGCCAAGGCCAACACCAGCCTGGCCATGATGAGAATATTAGAACAGGAAGGAAGCTGTATTGATGCTGTATCTCCCGGTGAAATATACACTGCACTAATGGCCGGGTTTCAGCCCGAGAGGATCCTCTACACTGGTAACAATGTAACCAGCGAAGAACTGAAATTTGCAGTGGATGCCGGAGTTCGCCTGAACCTGGACAGTATATCCATGTTAGAACGCCTGGCCAAAATTCCCGGGGCAGAAGGAATGGAAATTTCCTTCCGGGTTAATCCCATGGTGGGTGCCGGACACCACGACCACTGTATAACTGGTGGAGAACTATCCAAGTTTGGTATAATGGAACAGGAAGCAGTAGAAGTCTACCAGAAAGCCCATGACCTGGGTTTCAAACCAGTGGGTATCCACACCCATATCGGTTCCGGCATTCTGGACCCCGAGCCATTCAAACTCGCAGTACAGGTTCTCATGGATGTCGCTGGTAGGGTGCATAAGGAAGCAGGGGTTACCTTCGAATTTATTGATTTCGGTGGGGGGTTGGGAATACCTTACACTCCAGACGAGGGATTACTGGATATTGAAAAATTCGCGCAAGAAATTGTGGCTCTCTACCAGGCCAAGCTCGCCGAACACGATATGGGTAACCCAACCATGTGCATAGAACCCGGTCGTTACATTGTGGGAGATGCATCTTATCTCTTAACTCAGGTAAACACAGTTAAACAGAGTTATAGAAAATTTGTAGGAGTTAACGCTGGATTTAACACTTTACTGAGGCCTACCATGTACGGTTCCTACCACCACATTCTGGTGGCAGATAAACCAGAAGCAAAACCCATGGAAAAAATTGATGTGGCGGGAAATGTATGTGAATCCGGAGACCTCTTCGCCCGCGATCGGCCACTGCCCGAAATCAAAGAAGGAGATATCCTGGCTATTATGAATGCTGGTGCCTACGCTTTCAGCATGGCCAGCCAGTACAATTCCCGGCTACTGCCCGCCGAAGTTATGGTATGTAATGGTGATATAGACATTATCAGGGAACGTGAAAACTTCGCAGACCTTTTCAGAAAACAGAACATTCCCTTGAGGCTATTAAAATGAGTGAAAGAAAAATTTTATTATTTCATAAAATGCACGGACTAGGAAACGATTATGTGGTGATTGATGAATCCGTTGAGGAAATAATTCCCGAAGAGAAAAAGGGAGAAATTTCCGCTGAACTTTGCACCAGAGGATTCTCCGTAGGTGCAGACGGAGTTATATTCGTGGTTAAATCCACTAAATCAGATATAAGATTCCGTATATTTAACAGTGACGGTAGCGAAGCAGAAATGTGCGGTAATGGAATCCGCTGCTTTGGCAAATACGTTTATGAAAACGATGTCCTGAAACAGAAACAGATGAGTGTGGAAACCCTGGGTGGAACCAAAGAACTGACGCTACATGTTGAAAATGGTACGGTGAAATCCATACGGGTAGACATGGGAACTGCTACCTTCAAAACCAGGGAAGTGCCTATGGCTAGTGATAAAGAGGAATTCATTGATCAGGAGTTACTAGTTGAGGGTGAGCCTTTGAAGCTCACCGCCGTCAACGTGGGAAACCCCCATGCCATTGTATTCACTGATGACTTGGAAGATGTGGCCCTGGACCATATAGGCCCTCTCCTGGAGAATCATGACGCATTCCCTGAAAGGACCAATGTGCACTTTGTAGGGGTGTTAAGCCCACAAGAAGTGGAAATGTTGACCTGGGAAAGAGGTGCTGGTTTCACCATGGCTTGCGGTACCGGAGCCACTGGTACGGTTATTTCTGGATACAAACTAGGCTTACTCAACAAGGAGGTCCTGGTCCACCTGCCAGGGGGAGACCTGCAGATAACCGTGTATGAAAAAGACGGGAATCTTGGTGCTTTCATGGAAGGGGATGCAGTTAGTGTCTTTGAAGGTATAATGGAAGTGGAACTTTAAAAAGCATTCCTTTTTCCTTCATTTTCCCTTCTATCTTTCTCTCTTTCTTTGAATTAAAAAAATTTTATTGACTGAATTTGAAACCATCTATACTTCAAAAAAACACGTTTTTATGGGTTTTGAAAAATATTTTTAGGATTTTAATTCATCCAAGACTTCTTTCAGAACTATGGCACTATTGTGTTCTGTGTTGCCTGATGTGTAAACCAGGGTGACTGTTTCTTTTTCCCTTTCCAAGTCCAGTATCTGATTTAAAAACTCAGATTTATCCCTTAATTCTTCTCGGTATTTAGTTTTGAATTCTTCCCATCTTTGGGAATTTTGAGTAAGCCACCGGCGCAGATCATGGCTGGGGGCTATATCTTTTAGCCATGCATCCATTTTTAAACGTTGTTTTGACACTCCACGAGGCCATACTCGATCAACCATTATCCTGTACCCATCCTTCTGGGCAGGTGACTGATAAGCTCTTTTTATGCGAATCATTTTACATCACTAACATTAATATGTTGCACATGGTACATTATACTATTGGAAAATTGATGGAAATGACCAATCTTAATGTCAATTATCATTTTAGTGGATTATTTTCATACAGCCTGTGGTTTTAAACTGAACAACCATTTTTTCCTAGAATAAGAAAAAATGGAGTTATTTTATTAAATTTTATGAGTAAAGGGGATTTTATGAGTTTACAGGAATCTACTATTTTTTAAAAATTATAAACTGAATAAAAAAAGGTGACCCTATAGTAGAAGGAGGGTGTTTTTATTTGGTATGGTAAATACATTCCCTTCTTAATTTAAGTAGCTCCTTCTTTTTATCCTCGAGGTCTTCCACTTTTTCCATGATTGAGGGGAGCTTACCCTCTATGCATTGGACTGTGTTGTCCTGATGAATCCAGGTACACTGGTCGCAACTCCATACTTTCTTTTCTTTTATCCAGTGCCCTCCGGTAGATGGGTCTCCACAGGGATAGAAGGGACAGTAGCAAAATGTACAATTTTGGGGGTGTTGGTGGCAGGGATAATATTCACAACCCCGGTTAGGTCCTTTACTTCCCTCCCCAGCCAGATAATTCTGGTAAAATTCTTCAGCTAAAGGGTGAGTGGAATGGGGAAGTACATATCCACGAGGCGTTACCATTTTACCATCATCCACATAGGTAAAGGTGTTTCCCACCAGTAAAGTGGTGTTCATGTCCACTTCTTCTTCAATCAATTCCCCTAAAGATACTATCCTAACTTCAGAACCATTATCACTGGTTTTAACTATTCCCACTGGTGTTTGAAGATTTCTAATCCTGCGGAGTATCTTTAAAGCCTCATTTAAGGGTTTAGTTCTCCGTTTACTCCGGGGGTTGTAAAAGGCGATGATAAAATCAGCGGCGGCAGCTGCCCGAACCTTCCTTTTAATCTCCGAGAGGGGTGTGAGTATGTCACTGAGACTTATAACCGCAAAATCATGTAAAGGCGATCCTAATAGGGCTGCAGAATAATTGACAGCAGTAACTCCGGGAATTACCTCCACATCCACATCAGAATATTTTCCCCGGACCTGGTGGATTACATTGGCCATTCCATAAACCCCAGGATCACCACTGCTTATAACCGCAACCTGATAGCCTTTTTTAGAATAATCAATGGCTAACTCTGCCCGGTCTACCTCTTGACCCATACCCTTAGAGATGATCTGTTTACCTTCCAGAAGATCCTTAATCTGCCGGGTGTAACCACCGTATCCAATTACCACGTCTGATTTTTCCAGGGCTTTAAGTGCCCTTAAGGTCATGTCTTCCCGGCGTGGTCCAATACCAATAATTCTTATCATTTGTTTCACCAGTTAACCATAAATTCCCTAATCAGCTGTTATACAGTACGCGTGTGGCAGTTATGACAATGGAATTTACATCAATCTGGACCCCCTTATTCTTAGGAGTGCCCACGGCAGTGGCAGTTATACTGTAAGTTTCGTTGGATTTAATTACAATTGGACCACTAGAAGCGTTTCCAGTTGTTCCACCAGTCTGCGAGTCCTTGTATCCCATGGCAGTAAGGTTAACAGTGATGGTGTCTGCACTGGTATCCTGATAGGTGGTGGCCTTCAAACTCTGCAAGTTAATTCCATCAATGCCAGTCTTGGTTTTCAGGGCATCGACCACTTCATTCTCGTTAAGGATGGTAATATCCTTCTGGGTGGCAATTTTAGGACCTAGGTTAAGCAGTGAAGTAACGCCGTTTATTTGCATTTCAATCAAATCAGCAGGGTTTGGCGCTTGTTGGGTAACAATGGTATACGACGCAAAGAGGCCTGCCTCGAAGAATACAACAAAGAAAATTAGAAATAAGATTATCTTAACTCCTCTGGACAATAATATCACCTTGAATTATGATTTGTTTTTAATATGGTTATTGTGTGAAAGTGGATTCTAATAAAGGGTTTTTTGGTAAACCCCCAAATTAATGGATTTATATCATGAATTTATCAATTGAATCATATCCTTAGGAACATCCGTACGGATATATAAATTACCAATCAATCTGAATAAATAAAACACATTATCTGTAAACTGTTAGTACTATTATCAGTTCACCTCACCATATTAAATGTTTTCTCCTAAATTGTCTTTTGTCCATAATTGTTATTCATTAAATAGCATAGATCAGTAAACAACCATTGGGAAATAAACTACGGGCATGGGGATAAAAACATGATGGTAGAGTTTTTAACTGGGTATTTATTGATAAAACCATGTTCTGATATTTTTATTTATATTAAAACCTTTATTAAATATTAAAATCAATATTAACCTGTGAATTGATATTTACCCTTTAAGAGACAGAATTATGTTTGGGATGACTAAAAAGCAGTTCTTGAAAAAAAGTAAGAACTGTTTGAAGGATACTGGAATTCAACTACTTTTAGTTAGGAAAATTATTTACCAAGAACAGAATGGCAAAATTGGATACAGGGAAGCCTACCAGAAACTGGATAAGATTCGTGAGAATATGGAAACTATATTCTTTAAATACGAAGACTTGAAACCCCCTTCAAAATGCAGTTCACTCCATATTGAAATCCTAAATACATTAATTGTTCTTCAGGAAACTTTGGTTGCC